>DATNBG010000089.1:0-4656 GCA_035572075.1 Roseiarcus sp.
GCCCCAGGTGTTGGAATCGCCGAAGGCGACGATGATAGGCATCGGCTCAAGCTCCCTTGCGTTGAACGTCATTGCGAGGAGCGGAGCGACGAAGCAATCCAGGGCCCCCGGGCGCCCGACGACTCCTGGATCGGCCGCGTCGCGCCATAGCCCGTCGAGAGACGGGCGTCTCTCGACGCCCTATGCGCGCTCCTCGCGACGACGGCGCTGATTCACTCGAAATCTAACCCTCGCCCTTCAAAAGCTCGCTCGCGATCGCCGCCCATTCTTCGTCGAGCGACGCCCGGCAAACGGATTTGCGCGCGCGGCGATACCAATAGGCGGCGTTGGCGGCGTCGCCTTCCTTGCGATGCAGATAGGCGTGGACCCAGTCGCCGGCGCCGCCCCCGTCGGCCTGCGCCGCTTCATGCGCCCCGTTCCAATTCCCCCGCGCGTCGAGCCACAGCGCGCGCAAGGCCGGGCTCAACGCAGACGGCGGCTCGATGGCGGAGAGCGAAGCGCGGAAGGCGGCGAGGTCCATCGATGGCGCTCCTATCTCGCTTCGTTCCACACAAGACGCGCCGCGAAGGCGCTCATCAGCGCGGCGAAGCCATAGTCGAAGGCTCGAAGCGCGCGCGGATTGCGCTTCGCCGCCGCGACAAAACGCCCGGCGACCAGGATGACAATCGCATTGACGGCCGCGCCGATGACGATGAAGCCGAGGCCGAGCGCAAACAGCTTTGCGCTCGCATTGGGGTCGCGCGCGCCGATGAATTGCGGCAGGAAGGTGACGAAGAACAGCACTATCTTCGGATTGGTGAGATTGACAAGCAGGCCGTTCGCGAAGGCGCCGCTGAGGCCCCCGCTTGCCGAAGCGCCGGCCTTCAGTTTCAGCGCCGAGCCATAACGGAGCGCGCGCCACGCGAGCCAGACGAGATAGACGGCGCCGGCGATCTTGACGGCTTCATAAGCCCGCGCCGAGGCCGCGAGCAGCGCGGAGAGGCCGAGCGCGGCGGCGAAAGTATGGACGACGAGCCCGGCGAGCGCCCCCGCGAGCGCCGCAAAACCCTGAGCCCTGCCGCCGGCCAGCGTCCGCGAGAGGAAAACGGCCATATCCGCGCCGGGCGTCACCGCGAGCAGGAGGCAGGCGACGACATAGGCCGCCGCCAACGAGGGACTGGGGAAGAAGGAGGTCATGCCGTTCGCGCGCCCATCGCCGATTCGACGTCGGCGCGGCGCGGCAAGGGCGCGACCGCGCCATAGCCGAGGGTCGACAGCGCCGCCGCCGCATTGGCGAAGCGCGCGGCGGCGAACGGATCGCCATGCCGCGCATATTCGGCGAGAAAGGCGCCGTCGAAGCAGTCGCCGGCGCCAGTCGCGTCGACCGCATTGACCTTGTGCGGATAGATACGTTCGCGCTCGTTGGCCGTCGCCGCCAATGCGCCGCCCCGACCCATTTTCACCACGACGACCCGGGCGCCGAGTTCGAGGTAAAAACTTGCAATGGCGTCGGCGTCGCGCAAGCCAGTCAGAGCCTCGGCGTCGTCGAGCCCAGGAAGAGCAATGTCGCAAGCCCGCATCGCTTCGTGAATGATGGCCCGCGCGCGGCGCAGCGGCCACAATTTCAGCCTCAGATTCGGATCGTAGGAGACGAGCCGCTTGGCGTTATGGGCGATGTCGATGGCGGCGAACCCCGCGTCCGCGGCCGAAGACGAAATCGCCTGGCTGATGCCGGAGAGGTGCAGGATTTTCGCCGCGCGGATGCGATCGGCAGGCAGGTCGCCTTCGCTGATCCGGCTCGCCGCCGAGCCCGCTCGCATGTATGAGAACTCATGGCCCTGCGGCCCATGGGTGACGAAATAGAGCCCGGTATGCGCGCCGCCGTTGACCGCGATCCGACTCGCGTCGACGCCTTCGCTGAGCCAGAGCTCGGTCAGCGCCTGGCCGAAACGGTCGGCGCCGACGGCGGTGAAATAGGCGGCGTCCGCGCCGAGCCGCGCCGCCGCGATCATCGCATTCGAGGTGTCGCCGCCGAACCCCTGTACGAACGGCGCGCCATCCTTCGGCTGGTTGAGCTCGACCAGCGCTTCGCCGATCGCCAGAAGGTCCGACATGGCCTACCTCGCAGCGACGGCGACCGCGACGCCGGCCATCACTCCGCCGGCCAAGCGATGGACGAGCTTCATCGCTCTGGTCGAACTGAGAAACGCCCGCGCCCGGTTGGCGGCCAGCGCGTAAGCCGCGAGGGTCGAGAAAATGACCAAGGCCGAAACGGCGGCGAGTTCGATGAGCTTGAGCGGCGCGAGCGCCTTGATGTCGACGACGAGCGGCATGATCGAGAGGAAGAAGATCATGACCTTGGGATTGCCCAGCGTCAACGACAGCGAGCCCAGGAACGCGCGCCAGCCGCGCGAGACCGGCGGCGGGGGCGCGCCAACCACCGCGGGCGCGGTCGCCATCCGCCAGGCCAGATAGAGGAGATACGCGGCGCCCGCGAACTTGATTAAGATGAACAGGCCGGCGAAAGTCTTGGCGACGACGGTCAGTCCAGTCGCGGCCAACGTGAGCCAGACCATGTCGCCGACGAAATAGCCGGCGATGAAGGGCGCAACGCCTTCGAGCCCCTGAGAGAGCACGCGCGCAATCAGCGCCGCGATGCCCGGGCCCGGGGTCGCCACCGCAGCGAAATAGACCGCGGCGAAGAGAATGAGACCGCTCAAGGTCATGTCGGCCGCCCCGATCTGCGTCTGGCCAGGACGTTGAGCGTCTCGACCAGGGAGGAGAAAAACATCGCCGCGTAGATATAGCCTCTTTCGATATGAAAGCCGAAACCGTCGGCGATCAGGGTCATGCCGATCATCAAGAGAAAGCTCAGCGCCAGCATCAGGACCGTCGGATTGCGGCGGATGAATTCAGCCAGCGGCCCGACCGCCGCCATCATCACCAACACCGCCGCGACGACGGCGACGACCATGATCGGGAAATGCTCGGTCATGCCGACTGCGGTGATGATGCTGTCGACCGAGAAGACGATGTCGATGATGATGATCTGGATGAGGCCCGAGATGAGGCCGAGCGGCGAGGCAGGCTTCTCATGTCCGGTCTCGTCGGTCGGGTCGACGCGGTGGTGAATCTCGGTCGTCGCCTTCCAGACCAGGAACAGTCCGCCGGCCAGCAACAGGAGGTCGCGCGCGGAAAAGCCGTGGCCCAGCACGGTTGCCAGCGGCGCCGTCAAACGCACCACCCACGACGCCGAAGCAAGCAGTATGAGGCGGAACACAAGCGCAAGCGAGAGCCCGAGTTTGCGCGCCAGGCTCCGCCGCCGTTGGTCGATGCGGTTCGTGAGCAGCGCGATGAACACCAGATTGTCGAGGCCGAGAACGACCTCCATGGCGATCAGGGTCGCGAGCGCCGCCCACGCGCTGGGGTCGCGGGCCAGCTCAAGAAATGTGTCCATTCGACGCTCCGCCCGATCCTCAAGCTTCGACCGCGCAACGGTCGGCGGCGCCCTGATCTAGAGGCGGGGCGGCGCGTTTCCAACCTCGGGCTGAAATCGCCGGCTCCGGAATAATACCTAGGTGGGCAGCGGTCGGTCATCCAGACCAAAGCGGCCGCCTGCGAATTGCGGCCGCGGCTGCTTGTGCTTTAGGGTTTGACGAGACATGCGCTCGCAGGCGCCGTCGAAGCGTTGAACGTCACGTTCGAAGGCCGAACGCAGCCGTCCTCCAAGGTTCGATAAAATTTGGCAGGCGACGCTTGGCCAGTTCCCGCCGAACAAGCCGAGCGGCGGCGATGCTGACAACGGCGACTGCGGCTCCCGCCGCCACGTCCACGAGATAGTGCCCCCCGACGCTGAGGGTGGCCACGATCAAGAGCAGATTGAGCGGGACGAAAACCGTCAGCGCCCAGCGGTGACGGCGCACCGCGTACATAAGCAAGATCGCGAGCGTTGTATGGAAGGACGGAAAGCTGATGATCCCCTCGACGTGCGAGAAGTCGAAAGCAGTCCACTCGCCGCTCCGGATCATCAGCAGAGTTTTCATCCAGCCTGTGCCGATGTGCGCGACATGGCCAAGGGCGGGAGTGAAAACAAAAATGGCGCAGGTCAGGACGAGACTGATGCAGAACTGCCAGATGATCTCGCCATTGCGGTCGCCCGGACGGCTGACGCTCCCGATCAAGAATACCAGCGCGCCTTGATAATATAAGCTGAAGTACGCCTGCTGAAGGACCCAGTCGATCATCGGGCGATTGGCGACCCAATTGGCCTCCGCGTTCCAGTCAAAGCCCAACAGCACCGCATCGAGCTTCGTCAACCCAGTGTCGACTAGCGGATATCCGGAAGCCGCGGCAAGGTAAGTCAGCGGCGTGAAGGCTTTCACTGCGACGATCAGTTGCAAGACTGACAGCAACAGGTCGGATACGACCGCCGTCGACCACCGCATACGGGGCGCTTGTGCGCCAACAAGACTGTAGGCCGCGGCGCATATCACAAGTAATATGTCAAACTCAATTGCCGACCAAAGCGATTCCCATACTATTGTGACATGTAGTCCCCACAGTCCCACTGCGGAGACGAGAGCGGCGATTGCGATAAACACCCAACGGGCCACGTAGTCGTTAAGCAAAGCTGGCGGCCTCGTCAGGGCGCGGATCCGAATTGATCGCGCGCCAGCC
>DATNBG010000090.1:0-4355 GCA_035572075.1 Roseiarcus sp.
AGGCCGTCAACGACGCGATCGGAATTCCGATCCTCATCTACAACATTCCCCCGCGAAGCGTGGTCGACATGTCGGTCGACACGATGAAGCGGCTCTCCGAACTGCCCAACGTCGTCGGCGTCAAGGACGCGACCGGCGACGTCGGGCGCGTGTCGCGCCAGCGGCACGCGATGGGGGCGGACTTTATCCAACTTTCTGGCGAAGACATGACGGCGCTGGCCGCGATGGCCGCGGGCGGGCACGGCTGCATTTCGGTGACGGCGAATATCGCGCCCTCCCTTTGCGCGGAACTAATGGAAGCGACCTTCAAGGGCGATTGGGGCCATGCGCTCAAGATTCAGGACCGCCTGACGCCGCTGCATGCCGCGATCTTCGCCGAGCCCGGCGTCAACGGGACCAAATACGCGCTGAGCCTGCTCGGCCGGATTCGCCCCGACACCAGGTTGCCGCTCGTTCCGGTCAGCCCTTCGACCGAGGCGCTGATCCGACGGGCCATGGTGCATGCGGGCCTGCTCAACGCATGAAGGGAAAGCCTTTGTAGGGCCGGGTCGATAGGGCATCCAAAAGGACGCCCGTCTCACGACGGGCTGTGGACCCGGCCCGGCGCGTCAGCGACGCCGCCCTGCAGAGACAAACGACAGCGCCAAATCGATGCCCGAGAAAGACAAGCCCAATTTCAAGGTGGTGGCCGACAACCGGCGCGCCCGCTTCGACTATGAGATCGGCGAGACGTTCGAAGCCGGCCTGATGCTGACCGGCCCCGAGGTCAAATCGTTGAGAAGCGGCAAGGCGACGGTCGCCGAGAGCTACGCCGCCGTCGACCGCAACGGCGAAGTCATTCTCTACAACGCCAACATCCCCGAATACCTTCAGGCCAACCGGTTCAACCACGAGCCCAAGCGTCCGCGCAAGCTGCTCCTGCACGCCAAGGAGATCGCCAAGCTCGCCAGGGGCGTCGAGCGCGAAGGCATGACCATCGTGCCGCTGCGCATCTATTTCAACGCTAAGGGCCGGGCCAAGATCGTCATCGCGCTCGGCCGCGGCAAGAAGCTGCACGACAAGCGCGAGACCGAGAAGGCGCGCGACTGGAGCCGCGACAAGTCGAGGCTGATGCGCGAGCGGGGCTAGGCCGGCGCGTCACCGCAACGCCCGCGCGTCCATCCGTGTGGTGATGAGCGCGACCAGCATCAGCTGCATGTCGTGAACGCTTCTGATCGCGTTCGGCTCCTCTTCCGCTGGTCCGCAATGGTGGGCGATCAGCCAGCGCAATCCATCGATATCGCCCTGCATCGCGTCGATGAGCGAATCGAGACGCCTCAGAAAGTCCTGCCTGACGGCGACAGGGGCGTCAGCCCTTGGAATGTGGATATCGCCATAGCGGGTCTCGAATTCATTCGCCTCTGTCTTGAGCCGTCGATCATGGCGAACGACGTCATCGGCGACTGTTTTGCAGTCCGCCAGCGCCGGCGTGGAGACAAGCAGCGCCAGCAGAAGAGAAATACGTTTCACCGGTTGCTCCATCGCCATGGCGAGCAAAGGACGTCGCGCAACGCCCCTCGGCGCCTCTCGTTCGGCAGCGGCGCCTTACGGCGAGCCCTGAGACCCGTCCCCCTGCTGAGGCGGCGAAGGGGGCGCGTGAATCGTCTTGGTCATCCGGTCGATCCAGGCGGCGTGTTCGCTCTCCACCAGATCCTCCGCCGCGGCGACCAGGGCTTGCATGGTTCCGCCCCCCACTTCGTAGCGCTCCTTCGTCCGCTCGAGGTTCGCCTTCATCGCCGCATAACTCGCCGCGAGATATTTCTGCCGCTCGGCAAGCCCGTAGGCGCCGACCGCGGCGCCGATTGTGGTCAGCATGCTTGTCCACGCGGCGAGCTTGGCGCCGTAGACGGCGGCGATGGCCGAGACCGCGGCGATGAGCGCGCCGGCGATGAAACTCCACAGCTGCAGCCGCCCATAAGCGCGCTCGTTCTTCTCCTGGCCCTTCTGATAGAACGCGATCTGGCCGTCGATGCGGTTGGCAAGGTACCACTTGTCGGTCATCGGTCGCGCAGGCCGGCGATCGTCGCCGGCCGCGCCGACCGGATCATCCGCCGGCGTCAACGAATCGCCAGCCGCCCGGGCCGCGAGCGCCTTGCGGCGCTCGATGAACGCGGTCGCAGCCTCGGCCTCGGAAGCCTTGTCCGGCGCGTAGTCCCCGACCCCGGCGGCGAAGCGGAAGCACTCCGACTTGATCGCCTCAGCGGTCGCCCGCGCCCTGAGCCAGCCCGATTCCGCGCCGGCTGCAAGCGCCTGGCGGCCCACATAGAGCGACAGGGCCGACGCGACCGCCGCGGCGCAGGCGAGCGCCTGAGCAAACTCCTTGCTCACGAGCCAGCCGGGAAGCCAGCCCGGCTGATCGGCCGAAAGATAGCCCGAGGCCGCGCTTAAGAAAGCGGTCACGACGAGCGCGGCCATCGCCCAGACATTCCAGCGGCCGGTCTTCGTTTCCAGCGATCGCGCCCGCCTGGCCCAGCCGCGATATTCGTTCCACGCCTGCTCGATCATAAGGACCCTTGGTCGGGAATTGGGCGACTTTTTGTGGTGACCGCGGGGGCGCGCTCATCAGTTGGCGAGCGGCGGCAGGTCGCCGCGCCCATTGAGCGCGCCGGGCGCCCAGTTCACGCCGTCGCGCATCGCGTAGAAGATGTGGGCGCCGATGCGGTCGACCCGCTTTAGATAGCCGACCCAGAAGGGCGACACGTAATTGGCGTGGTAGTTCACCGCCACGCCGACCTTGGGGTTGTAGTTCGCCCCGCTCACCACCGCCGCGGCGATGCGGGTCGCGACCGCCCAGGGGCCTGGTTCCTCGATGCGCAGCGACTTGCCCTCGCAGGCGAAGGAGAACTGGCAGGCGAAAGGCCGGTTGCGGTCCTGATAGACGACGCCGCAGACGGTCGCGGGATAGATGCCGCTGCGCACCCGGTTGAGCACGACCTGGGCGACCGCGGCCTGGCCCTCCTCGGATTCGCTACGGGCCTCGAAATAGATCGCTTCGGCCAGGCAGCGCATCTGGCGAGCGCGGTCCTTCGGATCGATCAGCGCCGCGTAATTCGGCTTGCCGTCCGCGGCGGAGAGCTGCGGGATTGTGGTCAAGCCCGGGCCGTCCGTCTCGACGGCGACCACGATCCCGTCGCTCGAGGTCGGCGACGACGAGTTAAGGGCGAATTCGAGCGGGACCGCCGGCGTCGCGCCGTCGCTGAAGGCGAGCGGCGCGGGCGCCGCCTCATCGCCGCCATCGGGCCTCGGCGGGCTCATCGTATGGCCGGGGTCGAATTCGTCGGGCCGAGCCTTGGCGCCTGAGAATCGGGCGGCGCCGGTCTCGCGCTCCGCTCGCAGCCGGTCGCCGATCGAGGCGCGATCGACGGCGGGAAAAGGGCCTCTCTGACGCTTCAGCGCCCCGTTCGGCTCGCGCTCGGCGGAATCCCCGCCGTGCCGGTCGCCGGCGACAAGGCGCGCCTGAACGAGCGGCAGCGGCTCGCCGTCTTCGTCCACCGCTCTGAGCGGGCGGGCGGCGAGGATCGCGCGACTAAGGCCGGTTAACCCGGCGCGGGCGAAGACGCTCGTGTATGAGGCCGGCTCCTGTTCCGCCTCCGCGGTGATCGAGAGAAGCACAGCGAGAGCCGCGCACCAGGGCGCGGCGACCCGAAGAGCCCAGCCGATGCGCGAACGAGTCATGACGCGAAGCAGGCGCCCGTGCTCAAGAAGTTCCATCCCCGCGCTTGCCGCTTTCGAGAGAAAAGCGCGCAATGCGAACGATTTCCTTTATCCGCGCTTAACGTTGCCGGGCGGTTACCAAAGGTGAGGGCCGAGCGTCCCGGTTTGGGGCGCCTTGAAGGCGGCTCAGGAAGAAAGGCCACGCGAAACCGCGCTCGGCCTGATATGAACGGAGCGGCGAAAGGCTTCTAACCGCCAAGTGGGGCACCGGGATGCGGGCTTAACCACCGGCCTCATGCCTCAAGCCGCTCGCAAAGCGAGCGCGTCGAAGGACGCTCCAGAAAGCGCCATTGGTGCGCTCTGGAATGTCCTCGAGACGCGCCTTCAGCGCTCCTTACACCAAAGTCCCGGCGACCCGCCGGTGGCTAACTCGGCGCCTCCTCCCCCCTTGTGGGGAGGACCGAGGAGGGGGGTCGCGCCAAGCCTGCGCGATTAGAGAACAGCAGCCCACTCGACAATCTCCCCCGTCCGCACGACCCCCCACCCCTGCCCGCCCCCACAAAGGGGGGCGGGTGTGCCAGCGGCATCGATTCTGCTCAGAGGCTCGCAGGCCGGCGACTGGACTTTAGGTCCCCGCGGGCGGCGCTCGCCGGTGGCCAACT
>DATNBG010000091.1:0-5410 GCA_035572075.1 Roseiarcus sp.
CAATTTGCAGGGCCCCGGCTATGCCCGTCGCAGGGGCGTTGATGTGGGCGTAGTCGAGGTTGAGCCTGGCGCTTTCGACATTCGCCTGGTCGAGCTTGACCGTGCCTTCGTCCTGCTGAACCAGATAGGTCTGGTCGGCCGCCTTCTGCCTGGCGATCGAGTTTTCCTTCAGAAGCTTTTGATAGCGGGCGAGGTCCGTCCTGGCTTCGGCGAGAAGCGCCTGATCGCGCTCGAGCTCGGCCTGTTGCTGGTCGAGCGCGGCCTGGTATGGACGCGGACGTCGGATCGCCCGCCTTGACCATCTGCCCCTGCTTCAAGAACGCCTGCATGACCTGACCGCTCACCCGCGCCTGGACGGAGACCGATTCGATCGCCTGCACGGTTCCGAGCGCGCGGATGACGATCGGGACATCCTTGCGGACGACCGTCGCCGCGGTGACTGGGGTCGGCGCTTCGGCGGGCGGTTGCGTTTCGGCGACGCCGGCCGAACGGCGGCTCATGAAGTCCGCCCCCGCGGCGGCGGCGACAACGGCCATCACAATGAGAAGCGCGGACAGCGATCGGGCGCTCATGCCTCGCCTCGATCCATGACGGGGTTCACTTTGGACCGAGTCCTACGCCGACCCCCTTGTCCACGAATTGCAGCGTGTAGACTTTCTTGTAGTCCGTATCGGGCTTCACGATCCCGGCTTTCATCATCTGGTCGAAGAAGGCCTTGACCCGGGCGTCGGTCATCGCGCCGATCCCGAGCTTTTTGGCGTCCCCCGAGTCGACAATCCCGTATTCCTTGAGCTTGGCGATCGAATAGGCGATCTGGCCGTCGGTCATTGCCGGATTGGCGCGCTTGATCGCCTCGTTGGCCTTGGCGTTGTCGCCATAAAGATAGTGATACCAGCCGATCGCCGAGGCGTTCACGAACCGCTGCACGAGATCCGGGTTCCGCTCGACCATCTCGCGCCGGGCTTCGATCATCGACGAATAGGTGGAGTAGCCGTGGTCGGCGAGCAGGAAGACGTTGGGCTCGAAATGCCCCTGCTCCTCGACCGCATAGGGCTCCGAGGTCAGGTAGCCCTCCTGGATCGAATGCTTGTCGACGATGAACGGCGCTGAATCGAAATCGTACGGCTTGACGTTCGCATAGCTGAATCCCCAGGCCTTGACCATCCAGGCGTAGAATGAGTACAGGCCGCCTGCGCTCACGAAAGCGGTCGAAGCCTTCGGCAGGTCGGTCCACTTGTCGAGACCGACGCCCGGATGCGACATGAAGATCTGCGGATCCTTCTGGAAATCGGCGGCGACCGCGACAATCGGAATGTTGCGGCTCTCGGCGAGAAAATCGCCGAGGAGGTCGCCTGCCTGGAAGAAGTCGAGCTTGCCGGCGAGCAGGAGCATCCCGCCGTTGCCCTCTGGGCTGCTTGGCTTGATTGTGACGTCGAGCCCATATTTGGCGTAGGTGCCGTCGACGACGGCCTGGTAGTAGCCGCCCGCTTCCGGGTCCGCGAGCCAGTTCAGGCCAAACGTGACCTTGTCGAGCGCGAGAGCCGGACCGGCCGGAACGACAAGGGCGGCAAAAGCGGCCAGAACGGCTGCGACGACGGTTCGCGCCGCCGCCGCAACGTTCGGTCGCCTGGCCTTCCGCTCGATGTCCATGCGCCAAAATCCCATCTAATGCCCCTGCGCTCGCCGCTTCTGCACGTTGTCGAGGTAGACGACGCCGGCGATCAGCAGCCCCTCGATCACCATCTGCCAGAAGGGATTGACGCCGAGCAGGTTCGCGCCGTTGCCGATGGTGGTGAACAGGATCGCGCCGACAAAGCAGCCGGCGATCGTCCCGCGTCCGCCGAACAGGCTCGCGCCGCCGACGACCGCGGCGGCGATCGCCTGGAGCGCGGCGCCCATGCCGGCGTTGGGATTGCCCATCGTCAGCCGCGCGACGAGCAGCATGCCTCCAGCCGCCGCGAACAGCGACGCGAGGCCGTAGGCCGCGAGCGTCACCCGGGTCACGTTGATACCAACGCGCCGCGCCGCCTCGATGTTGCTGCCGAGCGCATACATGTAGCGGCCGAGCCGCGTTGCCCCGAGCAGGAATTGGGAGGACGCCGCGAAGACGAGCATCACCACGAACATCGTCGGTATGCCGAGAATGGATGAGTTGGCGAAGCTCCCAAGCGACTCGGGCAGCCCCGCAACGGTCATACCGCCAGATGCGAGCATGGTGAGGCCGCGGTAGCCCTGGAGCCCGGCGAGCGTGACAATGAAGGCCGGGATGCCCAGTTTGTCGACGGCGAGGCCGTTGACGATACCAATCACGAGGCCGAGCGCGAGCGTGATCGGCAGGGCGAGCATGAGGCTCATCCCGTTCGCCAGCATGAGCGCGAACACCACTCCGGCCAATCCGAGGACCGAACCGACCGACAGATCGATGCCGGCGGTGATGACGGTGAAAAGCTGGCCATAAGCCACGATCGCGTCGATCGAGACCTGCCGCATCATGTTGAAGATGTTTCCCGAAGTCAGGAAGTAGGGGGAGCCGAAAGCGAGGCCGATCCAGAGCAGCACGGTGCAGCCGAGCACCCAGGTCTCGACCGGGAGCCGGCGCCAGATGTCCGCCACGAGGGCGGCGCGCGAGCCCTGCGTCGGCGCGGTCAGCGTCGCCATGGGCCACCATCTCCTATTCGCCGCCGAACCCTGAAGGCCAGGGTCCGGCGCGATCGTGAGCGTTCACCCTCCGAGGTAGGGCGAGAGCTCATATTTCTTCGGGTTCAGGAGACCCGCCATCTGGGGGCTGTCGATGTTGGCCTTGGTGACCACATGCACGCCGGAATCGACGGTGTGCGGCAGCACCACTCCGTTCGCGGCGGCGAGCGCGTACCACACGCCCGCATAGCCCATCATGTAGGGGTTCTGCACGATCAGCCCATCGAGATTGCCGTCGCGCACGAAAGCAACCTCCTGATCGGAGGTGTCGAACGCGACCGCGCACACTTTCGACCCGAGCTTCTTCTCTCCAATGGCGCGGCCGGCGCCGTCGCCCTCGAGTTCATTGTCGGCGAACAGCCCGACGAGCTTCGGATGGCTGGTGAGGATATCCTCGGCGTCGGAGAGCGCGCGCCCGGGGTCGTTGTTGCCGACCCGGTGAGCGACGATCTTGAGTCCGGGATATTTCTTCAGTTGGTCGACGAAGCCCTTGTCGCGGTCGTTGAGCGACTGCGCGCCGGCGAGCGCGGTCATGTAGGCGACCTCGCCTTCGTCCTTGCCAGTGCGCGCCTTGACGCATCGCGCCAGTTCGTCGGCCGCCTTGGTTCCGCCGGTCACATTGTTGGTGGCGAGGAAGGTCACGTATTTGTCGGTGTTGGCGTTCGAGTCGATCACGATGACCGGAATGCCCGCGTCGGTGGCGGCGGCGATCGGCTGGGCGAGCGCCTGAGCGTTGGTGGCGGCGATGACGATGGCGGTCGGCTTCGACTGGATCGCGTTCTCCATGATCGAGACCTCCTTGGCGGCGTCGGTTTCGGCGGAGGCGCCGAGCTTGGTGATTTTCACTCCCAGCGCCTTCGCGGCGGCGTCGGCGCCATCGAAGACGGTCGCCCAGTATTGCGACGTGGTCGCCTTCACGATCACGTCGACGTGATCCCTGGAGAAGTCGGCCGCGAAGGCCGGCGTCGCGGCGAGGGCGAGCGCGGTCGCGGCCAGCAAAGAGCGTTTTAACATAGGCGCATTTCCTTTCCTTACGTGTGCCCCTCAGTGGCTCGGCGTCTCCCTGGTCTCACTGTATCCGGTCATGTATTTGATCAGGTCCTGCTGCGTGGTCTCAGCGACTGGCGTGACGTGGACGACGCGGCCCTGGAACATCACCGCCACCCGGTCGGCGACCTCGAGGATTTCGATGAGGTTGTGGCCGATGTAGATGACTCCGATCCCCTCGCGCGCCAGCCTGCGGGCGAGCTCGATGACATGCTCGCGCTCCATCACCGCCAGCGCCGCGGTCGGCTCGTCGAGGATCACCACCTTGGATTGCCAATAGAGCGCGCGCGCGATCGCCACCGCCTGGCGCTGGCCGCCGGACAGGCGCGAGACGGTCCGCGCCTTGGGCGGAATGCGGCTTTCGACGCGACGCAGCAGGGCCTCGGTCTCGTCGCGAATCTTGCGATTGTCGATCACCGCCAGGAGTCCGAGCAGGCGGCGGACCGGCTCGCGCCCGAGAAAGACGTTGGCGCCGACGGAAAGATCGTCGGCGAGCGCCAGGTCCTGATAGACGGTTTCGATGCCGAGCCTGCGCGCGTCGGCCGGGCCATGGAGGTCGAGGGGCGCGCCATTCAGCCGGATTTCGCCGGCGTCGGCTCGGTAGACCCCCGCGATGTGCTTGATCAGCGTCGACTTGCCGGCGCCGTTGTCTCCGACCAGCGCGAGCACTTCGCCTGACCGTAGCAGAAGGTCGGCGCCGGAAAGCGCCCGCACCGGCCCGAAGCTTTTGTGAAGACCGATGACCTCGAGCAATGGCGGCATAGTCTGCCCCCTTGCGTCCGAACGCCTCCCAGTCAGGATGGATGGAACTCGACTACCGCAACCGGATTTTCGGGGCGGTTTCCGAACGATTAAAACGCGTTCATTTGCTCTGTCCTTGGGGCCTCCCTGCTGCAAGACGAACGAGCCGGCGGGCTTTTTGAACCTGCGGTCGCGCGCATTTCGCGAGCGAGGCCGCCGCCCGGCCGTCATCCATCTGTGCCGCAATGGAACATTCGCCCGCCGCCAACGTTTGATGGGCAAGCCCGGATCGGGCAGAAGTGGAGCAGCCGATGTTTGGCCACCTTGTATCGCCGCTCTTTGCAGCGGGGGAGGTTCTGCTGGGGTTGTCCCTGACGGTTTTCGTCGGCGCTCTGATCGTAACCATCGCCGAGAACGCCAGATCTCGTCGGCTGGAACCGCAGAGGGCGTTCCCCCGGCCGGAACCGCGGAAGACCCGGCGCTGATTGCACCCATCCTCTGGCGCTTCGCTCGCCGGTTCTCCGGCCGCTCTTTTTGTCTGGAGCAGCGTCGATGACGCCCGGGCGGAAGCGCTGGCGCAGGGAAGACCCGAATTCCGGATAGGCGCCGCGCGGAACCGCAATGGCGAGGCGCACGACGCCTTCATCTTCAGCCCTTTTTAAGAAGGCGCGAGATGGTCGCCCGCGAAACGTGCAGGCGCTCCGAGATCTGCGCCTGCTTCAGCCGGTGCTCGTAAAAAGAGCTGGGCGACGCGCGCGATCATTCGAAGCTCGTCCGTTCGACTCATGGCCGGCTCCCGTCCTGCTGAATCGCCTGGCGGCCTGCAGAATTTGTGAAAAGATATTCGGACAGGCGGCTTGGGCCACGACGCATCGTCGCGGCCGCCTTCGAACTCGGGGCGAAGCGACATGTCTGACGCGCTGCT
>DATNBG010000092.1:0-3491 GCA_035572075.1 Roseiarcus sp.
ACGCTCGCGATGACAATGGGACGCCGACCCGCCTGATCTCCCATTCGAGCGCGACCCCGCTCGTCTCGAGCACGCGGCGCCTGACCTCCTCGCCGAGGGCCTCGAGGTCCGCGGCGGTCGCATGGCCCAGATTGATGAGAAAGTTGCAGTGCATGGTCGAGACCTCGGCGCCGCCGAGGCGCAAGCCGCGGCAGCCTGCGCGGTCGATCAATTCCCACGCCTTCATGCCCAGCGGGTTCTTGAACGTCGAGCCGCCCGTCTTCTCGCGAATCGGCTGCGAGGCCTCGCGGGCGCGGGTGATGCGCTCCATCTCCGCTTCGATCGCCGCCGGGTCGCCAGGGAGACCCTGAAACGTCGCTCGGGTGAAGATGATGTCGGCGGGCACCGAGCTATGGCGATAAGCGAAGCCCATCTCCGCGTTCGAAAAGGCGCGCGTCGCGCCCGTCCGGTCGAGCCCATGCGCTTCAATCAGCGCGTCCTTGACCTCGCCGCCATGCGCGCCCGCGTTCATGATCAACGCCCCGCCGATCGAGCCCGGCACGCCGCGCAGGAAGGCCAGGCCATCGACGCCCGCTCTCGCCGCGGCCTTGGCGACAAACTGGTCGGGCGCCGCGGCGCCGGCGGCGACCCGGGCGCCGTCCATGATCTCGACCGCGCCGAAGGCCCGGCCGCCGAGCCTGATGACGAGGCCGGGTATCCCGCCGTCGCGCACGATGAGGTTCGAGCCGAGCCCGATCGTCGTGACCGGAATTTCGCGCGGCAGGACGGAGAGGAGATGGGCGAGATCGTCCTCGTCGGCCGGCGAAAACAGGGCCTCGGCCGGACCGCCGACCCTGAACCAGGTCGCCTCCGCGATCGGGGCATGAGCAACAAGACGCCCGCGCAGCTTCGGCGCCCGCGCCTTCACCTCGTCGACAAGAGCCGGAGCGCGCATCCTCGACAGGTCAGACCTTGTCGAGCGCGGCGAGTTCGCCGGGGAGCGCATAAGCCCATTGGGTGATGGAGCCCGCGCCGAGGCAAACGACAATGTCGCCTGCATGGGCAAGCGAACGCACCATGCCCGCCAGCTTGCCTGGCGCCGGCAGCATCAGCGCGTGGCGATGGCCGTGAGAGCCGATCGCGGTCGCGAGCGCCGCCTTGTCGACGCCTTCGATCGGCTGCTCGCCGGCCGGATAGACGTCGGCGACGATGACGCTGTCGGCGTCGTTGAAGCAGGTCGCGAAGGCGTCGAACAGCGAGGCAAGCCTTGTGAAGCGGTGCGGCTGCACGACCGCGATCACCTTGCCTTGCGCCGCCGCCCGCGCGGCCTTGAGCACCGCGGCGATCTCGACCGGATGGTGGCCATAGTCGTCATAGATCGCGACGCCGTTCCATGTCCCGGTCAGGGTGAAGCGCCGCTTGACCCCGCCGAAGGAGGCGATCGCCTTGCGGATGATTTCGATCGGCGCGCCGAGCTCGTGCGCGACCGCGATCGCGGCGGTGGCGTTGAGCGCGTTGTGCCGGCCGGGCATCGGCAGCTTAAGGTCGTCGATGAACGTGGCGCGCCCCGTCGTCCGCTCGCGGATCAAAACCGAAAATCGCGTGACGCCGCCGGCGAGACTGACGTCGAGGAGCCGCACGTCGGCCTGCGGGTTTTCGCCATAGGTCAGAATCCGGCGGTCCTCGATCCGCCCGACCAGTTCCTGCACGGTCGGGTGATCGAGGCACATGACCGCGAAGCCATAGAACGGCAGGTTCCCGACCAGAGCCAGAAAGGCGTCCTTGATGGCGTCGAAGGTCCCGAAATGGTCGAGGTGCTCGGGGTCGATGTTGGTGATGACCGCAATGTCGACCGGGAGCTTGAGGAACGTGCCGTCGCTTTCGTCGGCCTCGACCACCATCCAGTCGCCGGCCCCGAGCCGCGCATTGGTCCCGTAGGCGTTGATAATGCCGCCATTGATCACGGTGGGATCGAGCCCGGCCGCGTCGAGCAAGGTCGCGACCAGCGAGGTCGTGGTCGTCTTGCCGTGCGTGCCGGCGACCGCCACGCATTGCTTGATCCGCATGAGTTCGGCCAGCATCTCGGCGCGGCGGACCACGGGAATGCGGCGCGCCCGCGCCGCAGCGACTTCGGGATTGTCGCGCTTGACCGCCGACGAAACGACAACCACCGCGGCCTCGCCGAGATTGGCCTTGTCGTGACCGACGAACACCGTCGCGCCCTTCTCGCGCAGGCGCTGGAGGTTGGAATTGTCGCTCAGGTCCGAGCCCTGAACCTTGTGCCCGAGGTTGAGGAGCACTTCCGCGATGCCGGACATGCCGATGCCGCCGATGCCGACGAAGTGGATGGGGCCGATCTGGCTCGGCAGTTTCATGGGGCTCCCCACGCGGGCCGGCGGCGCCGACTCAACGGGGCGCAGGGAATAGGCCGTTTCGCGCCGTTTGGGAAATCCCGCCCTTTCCTTTTCCCTCTGGGAGAAGGTGGCCCCATAGGGCGTCCGGAAGGACGCCCGTCCTTCCGGACGGGCTATGGGTGCCGGATGAGAGTTCACAGCAAAAAAGGGCGTCGCCTGGGGCGCCCCCGACCCCTCTCCCAACGGGAGAGCGGAGCGCGCCCGCCGCTCAATCGCCCTGGTTGCGAAGGTCGGCCAGCGAATCCGCGAAGGCGGCGAAGGCCTTGTCCTGGCTGCTTTGGCGTTCGGCCCTGGCCTCGCGCGTCATTGGCTTTGGAGCCTTGGCCTTGGACGGCAGGCGGCGCTCGCCGGCGCCCAGTTTGAGCAGGCGGATGGCGTCGGATATCGGCAAGCCCATGCCAGCCAGCGCGGCGGCGGCGCGCTCCTTCTGTCCCCGGCCGCTCCTGACGCGGACGACATCCGTAATCGGCATTGCGACGATCCTGTGAATCTTTAGCGACAATCGGCTACAGAAATTCTACAGGCTCGACAAGGGGCGCCGCTCACAAAATTGAGCGATCGATGGCGCGCTCCGCCTCGGCGATGCTCTCGGGGCGCCCGACATGCACCCAAAGCCCGTCGAGGCGAACGCCGTAGAGCCGGCCTTGCGTCGCCGCGGCGTGAAAGTAAGGCGCGAGCCGAAAGACCTCCGCCGTCTCGCCTGCGAACAGTTCAGGCTTCACGATGCCTAAGCCGGTATAGACGAACGGGGCGACCTGGCGCGGCTCGCGGGGCGCGAGCCGTCCATCATGGCTCATGACGAAATCACCCGGCCAGTCGACGCCGACCGCGCCGGCGCCGGCCGCGACCAGGAGCAGGATGTCCATCGCATGCGCATCGAACGCGCGGGCGAGGCGGGCGATGTTCGAGCGCGGCCCCTCGATCCAGAAGGCGTCGGTGTTTGAGATCAGGAACGGGTCGGCGCCGATCATCGAGAGCGCACGCTTGATCCCGCCGCCCTGGTCGAGCAGCTTCGACCGCTCATCCGAGATGAGGATTTTCGGCGCGCGCCGCTTGGCGAGATGGGTCTCGATCTGATCGGCGAGCCAATGCACGTTG
>DATNBG010000093.1:0-2007 GCA_035572075.1 Roseiarcus sp.
CCGCCGCAGGAGAGGCCGACCCGCCAGGCGGTCTCGTCGGCGACGCCGAATTCCAGCATCCGCGGCTTGCCGTCGGCGATCACGTCCGCCGCCTCCGCGACCACCGCCCCCTCGACGCAGCCGCCGGACACCGAGCCGAGAAAGTTCCCTTGCCCGTCGATGACGAGATGCGAGCCGGTCGGCCTCGGCGCCGAGCCCCAGGTCTCGACCACCGTCGCGATCGCCACATCGCGGCCCTCCTCCGCCCACGATTGCGCGTGGCTAAGAACGTCTTCGTCCCGGGTCAGCATTGGAACGCTCTCCTTTGGTCCAATCGGTCAACCGCGGTCGTCATCGCGAGGAGCGAAGCGACGCGGCGATCCAGAGCCACCGCTCCCGCCCTTCATCTCTGGATCGCTTCGCTTACGCTCGCGATGACGAATATGATCCGGCCTCATCGCAGGTGCTCTTAAGGCGCGACGAACCCGATTTTCCGGTGGGTGCCGTCGCAATAGGGCTTGTTGGCCGAATGGCCGCAGCGGCAGAGGGTCACGCTTTCGGCGCGATTGACGGTGCGCCCGGTTCCGCAAATGATCTCGACCGGGCCAGAGACGCCGAGCGGTCCGTTCGGATAGGGGGTGAATTCGAGCGGCCCGTCGCGCCTGGCGAGCGCGGCGCTCTCCTTGGTCGCCGGCTCGCCGGAGGCCGCGAAAGCGGCGGCGAGGTGGGAATTGTCGCAATAGGGCTTGTTCCTGGATTGGCCGCAGCGGCAGAGCGTCGCCCTCGTTCCGATCGGCGCGCCCTTGAGCACGATCTCCGCGTTGACCGCGAGCGGGCCGTTCTCGCGCACCGTGATGGTGTTGACCTTCGGATTGGGCTCATTGGCGCCGCCGTCGTGGCGGGTGACGCGGATCGCCCCTGACGGACAATTGAGCGCGACGCGCATCAGCGCTTCCGCGCTCGCCGCGTCGGCATCGAGCCACGATCCCTGGACATTCGCCTTGAAGGCGCCGGGCTCGGTGAGCACGCAGCGGCGCGCGTGGATGCAAAGCGCGCCGTTGAATTCGATCGTCGCCGATTTCCCGGTCGCGGTTTCGATCGCCATCGTTCGCCTCCTCTCGCGTCCGCGCCGGGCGGACATAACGGAAAATGGACCCGCGTGCGCCGCTCCGCAAGGCTGATCGTCGGAAGTCTCGGAAGTCAGCCCGCCGCCAGCAGCCGCGCCTTGTCGTCACGCGATTCCCTCGAGCCGGACAGCGCCCGGCAGAGTTCGGCCATGCTGGCGAGATTGTGGATCGGGCGGAAGGAATCCACATGCGGCAGCATGGCGCGAATCCCGCCGGCCTTGGCGGCGAAGCCGCCATAGCGCAGGAGCGGATTGACCCAGATGATGCTTCGGCTCGATTTCTTGAGCCGCTCCATCTCGGATGCGAGCTTGTCGAGATTGTCCCGCTCGAGCCCGTCGGTAATGAGGAGCGTGATCGCGCCCTGACCGAGCACGCGCCGCGACCAGTCCCGGTTGAACCGGGCCAGAGCCTCGCCGATGCGGGTGCCGCCGGACCAGTCGACCGTGAGCTCCGCGCACTGGGCCAGCGCTTCGTCAGGGTCGCGGGCGCGCATGGCGCGGGTCACATTGGTCAGGCGGGTGCCGAACAGGAACGTCGAGACCCGACGCCTTTCGCCCAGGGCGTGCAGGAAATGCAGGAACAGGCGGGTGTATTCGTTCATCGACCCCGAGATGTCGCAGAGCGCGACAATGGGGGGCGCGCGAACGATGGGGGAGCGGAACTCGAGGTCGATCGGCCCGCCGGGCTCGAGCGAACGGCGGAAGCTGCGGCGCGCGTCGACTCGGGCCGGCCTGCCGCCCGGAGCGAAGCGCCGGGTCCGGCGCTCATCCTCGGGCATCGCGAGCCGCTTGATCGCGCGGCGCGCCTCCTCGATCTCGGCCGCGGTCATCTGGGCGAAATCCTTGCGTCGCAGGATCTCGGCGCGCGACATCGTCAGGCGGGCGTCGAATTCGATCGCCTC
>DATNBG010000094.1:0-6964 GCA_035572075.1 Roseiarcus sp.
TCGGCGTAAAGCGATATTCCAGCTGGCGCGTCAGATCCTCGGAGTCGAGGGCGAGCAACGCGCGGGCGTCGGCGCGCCGCTCGTTCCAGACGATGCTCGACCGGCGGCCCGGAAGCGGCAGGATCGCGAACGGCCCGGCGGCTAAGAAATGCTGCTCCGCGCGGCTTTCGTGGTCGCGCTCATGCTCGACCGTCGCGACGATGCCGGCCTGGTCATAGTCCCAGCCGACGGTCGCAATATCAGCGAGCGTCCTCAGCTTCGAGCGCGCGCCATCGGCGGCGACGCCGAGGCGAGCCCGCAAGACGCGGCCGTCGGACAGCCCGATCTCGGCGACGCGCTTGCCCTCGACCCAACGCGCAACAGAGGCCGTGAAGCGATGGACCTCGAGTTCATCGCAGCGCGCCGAGAGCGCGCCGACGACATCGGCGTTGAACGCCATATGGGCGAGCGGCGCGCTGTCCTTCGCTGCGAAGTTGAGATGGGGCAGGCGCACGGCGTCGCCCACGTCGCCGTCCATGATCGCCATCGACAGGATCGGTTGCGCCTTGGGCTCGATCGCCTTCCATGCGCCGACCTGATCGAGCAGGCGCCGCGGCCCCTCGGCGATTGCGACCGTGCGCAAGGGAGCTTCGCTGGCCGCGAGCGGCGCCGGATCGATGACCGCGATGGAGACACCTTGCCCGATCGCTTGGCCGACCGCCGCCGCGAGCGCCAATCCCGACGCGCCCCCGCCGGCGACGACGATGTCGAAGAGGGAAGCGGGTTCGGCCATTGCGGCAGGCCTCCTCAGGCCCGGTGTCGATTGATGACGGGGCCACACATCCGCTCTTCGGCCCCGTCGCCATTTTCGGGTCCGGATTCCATCTTTTCAAGGGGGATGCGGCGCCATTTCCGCCCAGTTGGGGCGCCCCGACCCGAGGTTTGACGCCATTGCCGACGGCTGAGATTTTTTTCATGGACGGTCGCTCGCTCGGCCCAGGACCGCTTGACCACACAGGCGCGGGGGACTATGCACGCTGTCGGTTGTGGCGAAGCCAAAGTCATTTTCGGGCTGGGTCCTATGAACCTCGTTATGGCTCGATCAATTGCGCTCGCGGGCGCCGTGGCGCTCAGTGGGGCGTGGATGGGTGGGTCGGCGCAAGCGGTCCCGGCGCCGTCTTGCGCCCTTGCGCCAGGCGCGTCAGGGGCGTTCGCCTTTGGTTGCACAGGCTCTTCGGCGGATTACGCCACACTCACTTTGCAAGTGGGCGGGAAGACGGTCGTCCTGAGCACCGACGGTTTTCAGGGGTGGGTCAGCGACAGTTCGTTCAATATCAACATCGGCGGGCCGATCGGGGCCAACACCAACTACATGGTCGGCGTCTATAACGGCGTGTCGTACAACGACTATTTTGGTTTCGACCTGTCCGGGCTGGGCTCGACCGCCACGGTCACTTCGGCGACATTGACGCTTCACGCCGGTCTGATCGACCAGAAACTGAATCTCAGTCTGTTCGGCGCAACGCAATGGATCTCGGAACTCGATACCGGCTCCGGTGTGAACGCGGCGCTTTTTCGTGGGCTGGCGACAGGCCGGGAATACGACCCCTCGGTCCTCTCCGCCAACACCACCGATCTAACGGTTCCGCTTGTGTTCACGCTCAACGGAATGGCGCTCACCGATATCAACGCCGCGATCCGGAGCCCGACCCAGCTGTTCGCCATCTCGGGCCACGCCGATCTGGCTGACGCCGTTCCGGAGCCCTCGACCTGGATGCTGATGCTCGCCGGCTTCGCCGGACTGGGCTTCGTCGCCCGCCGCCGGGCGGCAAGACGCCGGGCCGCCGCTTCTTAGACGTTTGACGCGGCGGCGACGAAGGCTCATCTGTCGCGCCATGGCCGATGTCTCCTTTCCCGCCGCGTTCGGCGCGGGACTCCTCTCGTTCGTTTCGCCCTGCGTGCTGCCGCTGGCTGCGCCCTATCTTTGTTATCTCGCGGGCGCGAGCGTCGAAGCGCTGGTCGACGAGAGCGAAGCGAAGGCGAAGCGCGATATTCTCGTCACCGCCCTCCTGTTCGTGGCCGGCTTCTCCACCGTCTTCGTCGGCCTGGGCGCAACGGCGTCGGCGCTCGGAGAGCTTCTGAGGCAGTGGAGCCACGCGCTGTCGATCGCGGCCGGAATCGGCGTGATCCTTATGGGCTTGCATTTTCTTGGGCTGTTCCGCATCGGCGCGATGCTCAGCGAGAAGCGCCTGGAGCTCGAGAAGCCCGCAGGCCTGTGGAGCGCCTATCCAATGGGCTTCGCCTTCGCGCTCGGCTGGACCCCTTGCATCGGCCCGATCCTGGCCACCATTCTCGCCGTCGCCGGCAGCAGGGAAACGGTCGGGAGCGGCGCGGCCCTGCTCGCCGTCTACAGCCTGGGGCTCGGCCTGCCCTTCATCCTCGCCGCCGCGGCGATCGGTCCGTTCATGCGCGCCTCGCGCCACCTGCGCAAGCAGTTCGGGCGCATCGAGAAGGCCGTCGGCGTCCTTCTTGTCGCGACTGGCGTCGCCTTCCTGACGGGCGGCTTCCAGAGCGTTTCGCTGTGGCTGATCGAGACCTTTCCGCAGTTCGGCCAGATCGGGTGAGAAACAAAGCAACCGCCAAGGCAGAGCATCGAGATGCCGGGCTTATCCAACGGCCTCATTCAGCCGCGCGCGAAGCGGGCGCGTCGAAGGACGGTCCAGAAGGCTGCTCGGGTCGTGTGTTCTGGAACGTCGTTCGAGACACGTCGCCGTGCGGCGCCGCTCCGCTTGGACGAGGTCCGAAGAAGCGCTTGGGAGCTACGAAGCAAAAAAAGAAACCCGCCGGCGGCGGGTTTCCCATTCGACTTCGATTCGGCAAGCCGCGCGGGTGAGCGCGCGGCCCTCGTAGCCGGCAGGTCAGGATCCGAGCTGCACGTACGAGATTTGGCCGTCGGGCGCCTTCTTCCAGACGTACCAGACGTAATCCACGGTCGTGCGGTCGCCCTTCTTGTCGAAGGAGATGTCGCCGAGGACGGTCTTGAAGGTCATGCCCGAATGCATGGCTTCGGCGACCTTCTTCGGCTCGACCGACTTCGCCTTTTCCGCCGCCTGCTTGATGATCTGGACCGCAGCGTAGGAATAGAGCGTGTAGGCCTCCGGGTCAAAGTTCTGCGCCTTGAACTCGGCGACGACCTCCTTGGCCGCCGGGTTCTTGCGCGGGTCCGGGCCGAAGGACATCAGCGTGCCTTCGACGCCGGGGCCGCCGATCGCGGCGAACTCGTTATTGGTGATGCCGTCGCCGGAGATCATCACGGTCTTCATCCCCTGGTCGCGCATCTGGCGCACGATCAGGCCGCCCTCGGTCTGCAGCCCGCCCCACATGACGTAGTCGGCCCCCGATTCCTTGATCTTGGAGACGATCGCGGAATAATCCTTCTCTCCGGTGTTGACGCCTTCGTACAGCACCTCCTTGATCCCGAACTTGTGCATGTTGTCGCGCGCCGCGTCGGCCAGACCCTTGCCGTAGGTGGTCTTGTCATGGACGATCGCGATCTTCTTGCCCTTGAGCTTGTCGCGGGCGAGCTCCGCCCACAGCACGCCCTGCTGGTCGTCGCGGCCGCAGACGCGGAAGATGTTCCAGTAGCCGCGTTCGGTGACCTTCGGGTTGGTGGCCGAGGGCGTGACCATCAGGATGCCGTTCTCCTTGTAGACGTCGGAAGCCGGAATCGTCACGCCCGAATTGAAGTGGCCGACCACGAATTTCACCCCGTCGCCGACGAACTTGTTGGCGACCGACACGCCCTGCTTGGGATCGGACACGTCGTCGCCCTGTTCGAGGGTGATCTTCTGGCCGAGGATGCCGCCGGCCTTGTTGATGTCGTCGACCGCCTGTTGCGTGCCCCGCACGAGCTGTGCGCCGAAGGCGGCGTTGGGCCCGGTGATCGGGCCGGCGACGCCCATCTTGACCTGTGCGCTGGCCGCGCCTGAGAACGCCAGGGCCGCGGCAAGCGCCACCCCGGACAACCAGTGTCTAGTCATTCAGCTACTCCCATGAGTTGCGGGCGTGTAGGCCCTCCCTGACGCCCGTGGCGGAAATGAATTCCACCTTGAGCGCCGATCCTTTCTCTTTTTTTGGTCAAGAGTCACCTTAAAAAAAGGTAGGGGCCGCCACCGCTCGGCCCGCACGCCGCTCAGCTGCTCCCCTTCGGGCGCGCGCTCAGCCCCGAACGCTCATAGGCCCAGGAATATTGGGTCGCCATCTGCCTCGCCCGCATGGCGCGATAGCCGAGCGCGGCGACCGCCGCCGTCCAGATGTAGGCAGTGATGAACAGCGCCGGCGACAGCAGCGGCTCGCCATAGAGCGCGTAGTGGAGGAAGCGGACGCCGGCGGTGAGGAAGAGCATATAGGGCGCGAGCATCGCGAGCGGCCGCCAGGTCTTCGCGACCGCCCGTCCGGTCGCCCAGGCGCCCGCCCCTCCGAGCACCAGGGTGATGAGGACAAAGGTGAACAGTCCGTAAGGCGAATCCGCCCACAGGAACCCGCCCATCAATGGCCTCCCTCGAGATAGGCCGCTCGAACCTCGGGGCGCGCCAGGAGCTCGGCGCCGCCGCCTTGCATGGTGATCGCGCCATTGACCATCACGTAGCCGCGGTGGGCGAGTCTGAGCGCATGAAAGGCGTTCTGCTCGACCAGGAAAACGGTGAGGCCCTCGCGCGCGTTCAATTCCGCGATCACTTCGAAGATCTGCTTCACCACCAGAGGAGCAAGGCCGAGCGAGGGCTCGTCCAGAAGCAGCAACCGGGGCCGGCTCATCAACGCCCGTCCGATCGCCAGCATCTGCTGTTCCCCGCCCGATAGCGTTCCCCCGCGCTGCGGCGCGCGCTCCTTGAGACGGGGAAAGAGGGTGAAGACGCGCTCCAGATCCTCGTCGAAATGGGCGAAATTGTTGATCGAGGCGCCCATCTGCAGGTTCTCGAACACGGTCATCCTGGGAAAGATGCGCCGCCCCTCCGGAGACTGGGCGATCTGGAGCCGCGAGATCATGTGGGTGGGCAAGTTGGTGATGTCGTGGCCGTCGAACGTGATCCGGCCGCGCCGCGCGCGCGGCGCGCCGAAAATCGTCATCATCGTCGTCGACTTGCCAGCGCCGTTAGCCCCGATCAGGGTGACGATTTCGCCCTTGTTGACGTCGATATCGACGCCCCTGAGCGCCTGGATCTTGCCGTAGAAGGTCTCAATGCCGCGCAGTTGCAGGAGCGGGGCCGCCGCGGCGCTCACTGCTCCAGCTCCTTTGCGATCTGTTCGACCTCCTCCTCATCGGCGACGCCAAGATAGGCTGCGATCACTTTCGGATCCTCGCGCACTTCCGGCGGCGTGCCGTCAGCGATCTTGACCCCGTAGTCGAGCACCATCACGTGGTCGGAAATCTCCATGACCACCGACATGTCGTGCTCGATCAGGAGCACCGAAGTCGAGTGGTCGGCGCGGATCGAGCGCAGAAGCGCATTGAGCTCTGCGGATTCGCGCGGGTTCAAGCCCGCGGCCGGTTCATCGAGGCAAAGAAGCACCGGGTCGGTGCACATGGCGCGCGCGATTTCGAGCCGGCGCTGCGCGCCGTAGGGCAATTCGCCCGCCGGGTCGTCGGCCCGGTCGATGAGCCCGATCTTGTCGAGCCAGTATTTCGCCCGCTCGATGCACTCGCCCTCCTTGCGGCGGTAGCCTGGCGCTCCGATCAACCCGAGCACGGTCAAGCCGCTCGCCAGCATGAGGGGATTGTGGTGGGCGACCAGCAGGTTTTCCAGGACCGTCATGCCCTGGAACAGCCGGATGTTCTGGAACGTGCGCGCGACCCGCGCCTTGCGGGCGATTTCGTGATCGGGCATGCGCTCGAGCAGGAAGAGTTCGCCGTTCGCGGTCGTCGCATGACGGCCGCTCGAGCGGGTGACGGCGGCGATGTCGTCGGGGGTCGCGACCCCGTCGCGGGCAAGCGCGAGCCGCCCCTCGGTCGGTTTGTAGAAGCCGGTCACGCAATTGAAGACGGTCGTCTTGCCCGCGCCGTTCGGGCCGATGAGGGCGGTGATGTCTCCCCGTCCGACCGAAAAACTGACGTCGTTCACCGCGACGAGGCCGCCGAACCTCATTGTCAGGTTTTCGACCGCGAGCAGCGGGCCGGTCAGCCAGTTCATCTTACCCGTGTCCCTCCTTGACGAGATCGCCGGACACGGCTTTTCGCTGCTTGAGGAAAATCGACGGCAGGCGCGTGGACACCAGGCCGCGCGGCTTCCAGATCATCATGATGACCATCGCCGCGCCGAACAACAGCATTCGGTATTGGGTCGGATCGAAATTCTGACCGAAGATCGCCTTCAGCCACGAGAGTTCGCGCATGAGCTCGGGAACGCCGATCATCACCGCGGCGGCGATCGCGACGCCGAGCTGGGAACCCATGCCGCCGAGGACGACAATGGCGAGGATGGTCGCCGATTCGATGAAGGTGAAGCTCTCCGGGCTGACAAAGCCCTGACGCACGGCGAAGAACGAGCCGGCGAAGCCGCCGAACATCGCGCCGAGCGCGAAAGCGGTGAGCTTGGTGTTGGTGGTGTTGATGCCGAGCGACCGGCAGGCGATTTCGTCCTCGCGCAACGCTTCCCAGGCCCGCCCGATCGGCAGGCGCCTGAGACGAATGGTCACGAAATTGGTGAGGAGCGCGAGCGCGAGGACCAGGTAGAACAGAAAGATCGTGCGGTAGATTGGGGTATAGGGCAGATGGAAGATCGCCGCGAACCCATTGTCGTCGTCGGTGAAGGGAATGCCGAAGAACGACACTTTGGGAATCTCGGATATGCCGGCGTAGCCGTTGGTCAGGTCGACCCAATTGATCAGAACCATGCGGATGATTTCGCCGAACGCGAGGGTCACGATCGCCAGATAGTCCCCCCTGAGCCTCAGGACCGGAAAGCCGAGGATGATCCCCCACATCGCC
>DATNBG010000095.1:0-7347 GCA_035572075.1 Roseiarcus sp.
TCCACGGCGGTTTTTAAGTTAAAGCCTTTACTCGCCGATTACGAATTGTTGATAGTGCGTGAAGGAGAGACGCCTGGCGGCGATGAGCGCCCTTAATACTGGCAGATGTACTATGCATAAAATTCTCGTAGGAGTTGTATCGGCGGCCGATTTCGAACGCGCCAAGAGGCACATTTCGGAATTATCGACCTATGACGGCTACGACGACTGGCTCGACAGCCGTTACGGGCGTTTCATGGGGCTTTCGATCGGCGGCGCCGAGGCCAGCCTGGAGACGGTCGCTCTCGACGGTTTCCTGGATTGGTGCGCCGCGCGCGGCATGCGTCCGAGCGAGGCTGCGCTCGACGCTTACGCCAGATTTTCCTGGGGGCGCTCAGGGCGCGAACCCCTTTCGGCGGCGTAGCGCGGCTCGTGGAGCCCGGAGCCCGCTCCGGCGCGATTTTCGATCTCGCTCAGGCTGAGCCGACGAGACTGCCGCCCGCGTCCTCGCAGAGCCCTCCGCGGCGGGAGATCTGCGCGCTGGGCCCGAACAGCGCTTCCCGTTCCGCCGGCTCGGATTTGAAGAAGGGATAGCGCTGTTCGACGAACTGTCGCGCGAGGCAGTAATCGGCGCCGACGCAGGCGAGCTTCGCCGTCAGGCCGGGATAATCGCGAGGTTGGCGCCATACCGTCGCGCCGAACGCGCGCCGGTAGAACGCGATATGCTCGGCGCGCGGAGTGCCGACGGCGCAATCGGCGTCAAAATGCTCCGCCGCCATGAAGGCGGGGCGCATGATGATATAGGCCAGTTCCGGATGGGCGTTTGACAACGTGAGCCGCGCCGCGAGACGGGTGAACTCGGCGACGACCTCGCCGGCCGCGAGCCTGGGCACGAGAACGTCGGCGAAGACCTGGAGGCCGGGAAGGATCGCGCTGTCGCCAGCGCCGATATTGATCCTGACGGTGCCGGCGAGCTCGCCATCGAGGTAGGTGTTGGCGATCCAGGCGCTGGGCGCGTCGTCATAACGCGGGTCGTAGAGCCGGTCGCCGTCGCTCCGCTGCAGGAACCCGATCCTCTGGTAGGCCTCGAACCGCAGCCGATAGGCCGCCTCGCGGTCGGCCGGCGCCTTCGCGACGCGGTGCTCGACCCTCTGCAACAGACCTAGAACACGATCCGAAAACGATTGCGGAGCAGTTTCCGCAGCCCCACCCATCGAACCCCCGCCCACCGTCGCCATATCCGGGCAAGTTAACAAAACATAAGGGAATGTAAATCTCCCGCGTACAATTTCCGAGGGCGCCGGTTAATTTGCTCGCGGTTGGCGTGTGGCTCCCATTGCCTGAAGCAGGTCAAGCCTGGCCGCTGTCGCGCGCAGGAGCAGGGACGCGCGGCGGCTTCTGAACGGCGCGCATTCGAGCCTTTTCCTTCAGGATTCCAAAGCGCTGTTCCCACGCCCGGTTAAGGGACTTTTTAATTGTCCAAGCCGACACTGGCGTCCGGTACCCCTCAATTCGGCACGTGTTCATGGGCGAAGCCCGACGGAGCGATCCTTCCGCGTCAACGGGCGAACTGCCTGACGCCATCTATATCGGATTCGTCGACGGCCTGCTCACCGACGTCGTCCCGGTCGTGCTCTTGTCGGCGGTCGCGGTCACGGTCGGCGAGCTCGCCTCGGCGATCGCGGCGAAGAGTCTCATCCTCGCCGTCACGGCGCCGGCGCAGCTGCTGATCGCCGCGGTCCGCCTGCAATTCGCCAGGCAGCACGCGCGAAACGTCCCCAGTCCGACCGTCGAGATCGCGCGGATGCGCGAGCGGATCTTCTCGACCGGCGCGCTCGTCAGCCTGACCGCGCTCTCGTCCTGGACCCTGCTGTCATTTTGCGTCACCGACAACAATTTCGCCCATTTCACCGGCGTGTCGATGACGATCGCCTACGCGTTCAGCCTGATGTCGCGCAGCTACGCGATCTACCGCGGGGTGAACGGGCAGCTTCTGGGCGCCTTCATTCCGCTTTCGGCGGCGATGATCGTCGCCGGCGGCTGGTATCCGTTGGGGATCGCCGCCGGGATCGCGCCGCTCGTCCTCTACATGAAGTCCTACGCCCAGCGCCTGAGGGCCAATTTCATGGCGGTGGTTGCGGCGCAACAACAGGCCGAGACGCTGGCGGCGCGCCTCGACATGGCGCTCAACAACATGTCGCATGGCCTTTGCATGCTGAACCCGGTAGGCCGGCTGGTGCTGACCAACGACCAGGCGCTCAGGATGTTCAATCTCAGCCCTGACGACGCTCCCGCCGGCGCGCATGTCAAATCGGCCTTGGCCAAGATGGTCGAGAGCGGCGTCATCGCCGAGCCGCAATTCGCGCGCCTGGCGTCCATTCTAGCCAGGGACGGCACCGATGGGGCCGATTTTGTCATCCCGCTCGAAACGCTCGACGACCGGGCGTTCGAGATCACCGTCCATCGCATGAAGAGCGAAGGCACAGTCCTCGTCATCCAGGACGTGACCGAGCGCCGCAACGCGCAGGCGGAAATCAACCGGATGGCGCGCTTCGACTCGGTGACCGAACTGCCCAACCGCCGGTGTTTCGAGGAGCAGCTGGCGCTTGCCCTCCACCGCGACGGCGCCGCCAGCGACGGGCTGACGGTGATGTTCCTCGACCTCGACGACTTCAAGCAGGTCAACGACAGCCTCGGCCACCGCACCGGCGACAAGCTCCTGGTCGAGATCGCGAGCAGGCTTCGCGCCCTGACCGGTCCGAGCGACCTTGTCGCGCGCTGGGGCGGCGACGAATTCGTCATCCTCCACCACCATGCGTCGGGCCAATTGGAGACCCACGACCTCGCCAAGCGCATCATCGACGAGATCAACCGCGCCGTCATCATCGACGGCAGCGAGGTGATCGTGGGCGCGAGCATCGGCAGCGCCTCGGCGCCGCGGGACGGCGCGAGCCCCGACGCCCTGCTGTCGAAAGCGGATATCGCGCTCTACGCCGCCAAGGCCGACGGGCGGCGCGTCTGGCGGGCGTTCGAGCAGGAGATGGACGCCAAGATCCAGATCCGCCGGCTGATCGAGCTCGAATTGCGCGCCGCCGTCGCCACCGACGGGATCGAGGTCTATTTCCAGCCGATCGTCTCCGTCGCGACCAGACGGATCGTCGGCTTCGAGGCGCTGGCGCGCTGGCGCAGCGCCCTGCTCGGCCCGGTGTCGCCGGCCGAATTCATCCCCATCGTCGAGGAAATCGGGCTCATGGAGGAGATGGGAGCGGCGATGCTGAGGCACGCCTGCAAGGCGTGCGCGGGATGGCCGGAGGAGGTCAGCGTCTCGGTCAACCTATCATCGACCCAGTTCCGCGGCGGCAATCTCGAAAGGACAATTCTTGGCGCGCTCGCCGCAGCGGGCCTCGCGCCCGAGCGGCTGGACCTCGAAATCACGGAGTCGATCCTGCTCGAGGACCGCGGCGACACGCGGCGCACGTTGCAGGCGTTGCGCGCCCATGGGCTTCGCGTCTCGCTCGACGATTTCGGCACCGGATATTCGAGCTTGAGCTACCTGCTCAGCTTCCCGCTCGACCGGATCAAGATCGACCGCTCGTTCACCATGGGACTCGGCATCCAGGAACGCGCCTCGGTGCTGGTCGAAGGGGTGTCCGCCATGAGCCGCAGGCTCGGCATGTCGGTTCTGATCGAGGGGGTAGAGACAGCGAAACAGCTGAGAATGATCGAGACCCTGGGCACGATCGCCGAGGCGCAGGGCTACCTGTTCAGCCGGCCGGTGCCGGAAAAGGACCTGCGGGGACTGCTCGAGCGCGACTTCCGCGTCCAGGCGGCCTGAGGCGCGGGGCCGCCCGATTGGACGCCTCGTCCTACCCGCCCTTCAGCGCCTGGACCAGCGCCTGCGCGTCGGCGGAATCCCATTTGGCGCCGCCCTCGACGGAGGCCAGTTCGCAGCCGTCCTTGTCGATGACGAGGGTCACCGGCAGGCCGAGCGCCTTGCCGTCCCGGCGGAGGGTTTCGAAGGCGTCGCCGCTCGGGTCGGCGTAGCGGGTCAGCGTCTTGACCCCGATGCTGTCCAGGAAGGCGGCCCGCTTTTCGAGCCTGGCGGTGTCGACATTGACCGCCACCACCTGGAACCCAGGCCCGCCTTGGGAGGCCTCGAGGCGGTCGAGCGCCGGCATTTCCGCCCGGCAGGGGGCGCACCAGGTCGCCCACAGGTTGAACAGCACCGCCCGGCCCTTGAAATCGGCGAGGGTCGCCTTGTCCCCGTCGGGGCGCTCGAAGGCGAAGGACCCGGGCCGGCGGGGCTCGCTCATGACTTGCAGCGCAGAGAGGTCGCCCTTGGCGAAAGGCTTGAGCCTCGCCGCGAGTTTAGCGGAATCCGCCGGACAGTCGCTCCCGGCCTTGCCGGCCGGCTGAAGCGTCCCGTATAGGACGCCCCCAGCCGCGATCGCCGCGACAAATGCCCCGGCTGCGGGCAAAAGAAGGCGCCGGCGGCGCGGCGTCTGATCGATTTCCGTCATGGTCCTTTTTCATCCGGGACGACGCGCATGAGCAACACGATGTGGGGCGGCCGGTTCACCGGGGGCCCCGCCGAGGCGATGGAAGAGATCAACGCCTCGATCGACTTCGACCGCAAGCTCGCCGCCCAGGACATCGTGGGATCCGAGGCCCATGTCGCCATGCTCGCCGCCCAGGGCATCGTCGAAGCCGCCGACGCCCGGGCGATCTTGAGCGGTCTTGCGCAAGTCAAAGGCGAAATCGAGGCGGGGACGTTTCGGTTCTCTCGCGCGCTCGAGGACATCCATATGAACGTGGAGAGCAGGCTCGCCGAGATCGCCGGTCCCGCCGCCGGACGGCTGCACACCGCCCGCTCGCGCAACGACCAGGTCGCCCTCGATTTCCGCCTCTGGGTGCGCGACGCGATCGACGGCGTGGTCATCCAGATCGCGCAATTGCAGCGGACGCTCGCCGCGCGCGCGCTTCAGAGCGCCGCGATGGTCATGCCCGGCTTCACCCATCTGCAATCGGCCCAGCCGGTCACCCTCGGCCATCATCTCCTCGCCTATGTCGAGATGCTGGCGCGTGACGCCGGACGCTTCAAGGACGCGCGCAGGCGCCTCAACGAATGCCCGCTGGGCGCGGCCGCGCTTGCCGGAACCTCGTTTCCGATCGACCGCGAGATGACCGCCAAAGCCCTCGGCTTCGACCGGCCGACCGCCAATTCGCTCGACAGCGTCGCCGACCGCGACTTCGCGCTCGAGGCGCTCTCGGCGGCGGCGATCGCGGCGACCCATCTCTCGCGCTTCGCCGAGGAGATTGTGTTGTGGACGACGCCGCAATTCGGGTTCGTCAAGCTCTCGGACGCGTTCACCACCGGCTCGTCGATCATGCCGCAGAAGCGCAATCCCGACGCGGCGGAACTCACGCGCGGCAAGACGGGACGCATTTTCGGCGCGCTCCTCGGGCTGCTCACCGTGATGAAGGGCTTGCCGCTCGCTTATTCCAAGGACATGCAAGAGGACAAGGAAGGCGTGTTCGACGCGTTCCGGACCCTCGCCCTCTCGCTTGCCGCGATGACCGGAATGGTCGAGGACATGACGCCCGACCCCAAACGGATGAAGGCCGCGGCCGGCGCCGGATACGCGACCGCGACCGATCTCGCCGACTGGCTCGTCAAGGCGCTGAAAATCCCGTTCCGCGAAGCCCACGCCATCACCGGGCGCATCGTGGCGCTCGCCGCGAAAAGAGGCGCAAGGCTCGAGAAGCTCACGCTGGACGAAATGAGGACCGTCGAGCCGCGCATCACCGGCGATGTGTTTGGCGTGCTCGGCGTCGAACGGTCGGTAAAGAGTCGAACGTCTTACGGCGGCACGGCGCCGGCGAACGTGCGCCATCAGGCGCGGGCGTGGCTGAGAAGGCTCGGGACAGGGTGAAGCAAGTTGAAATCCCTGGCGAAATACCTCTGAGGCCGGCGCATGGACGCAAGTTTCGCCCCCGCCCTTCTCGTTGTGTCCGTTCTTGTCGTCGGCGTCCTGCACACTGTCGTCCCCGATCATTGGGCGCCGACGGCGGCGGGCCTGCAGCGCGTGCGCCTGGGCCCCTTGGAGCGGTACGGCGAGGCGATCTCGGGCGCTTTCATCGCGCTGGTGGGCGTCGTGTTCTGCGCCTGGCCGGTGATCTGAGGGGACCGGAGCGCCCAGGGCCTCGCGCTCATGCTTTGTCTCGACTAGAAGAAGGCCACACCGAGCGCCGGCGGAGCGCCTTGCGCCAACCGAAGGACATCCAGCATGAGGCCGTTGACTTCAATCGCCGCGCTCGGCGCGGCTCTGCTGATGACGCATTCCGCCTTCGCCGCTTCGGCGGTCGCAAGGGTTTGCGCCGCGGACATCAAGGCTGAGTGCGGAGACGTAATGAAGTCCGGCGGCAAGGCGCTCAAGGACTGCATGAAGACGCATTTCTCCGACCTCTCCGAGGACTGCCAGGTGGCGATCATCCGCGCCGCGGCGGTCGGCAAGGCATGCAAGGCCGACGCCAGGAAGCTCTGCGCGGACGTCAAGCCGGGCAAGAGAACCGAGTGCATGAAGGCGCATGCCGCGGACCTGAGCGACGCCTGCAAGAAGGCGATGGCCAAGGCCCAAGCGGGCGGCAAGTAGCCGAACGCCGCGCGACGCGATAGCGAATAGCCTGCGATCGCCCTATACTGGGCTTTCCCAGCCGGTCGGGGCGTCGACGGGCGGGCTGCGTCGTGAACGCATCGCGGATGAGGGAGCGCGTCCATGAAGACCAGCGCCGCTCGGTTTGCCGCGGGGCTTACGCTCATCGCCTTCGGCGCGCCGGCGCCCGCCTCCGGCCAATATTTTCCTCCCCTGATCGTCGTGCCGCCGGCGCAGCAGGACTACGGCGCGCCGAAGCCCGCTCCCGAGCCGACGCGACCCGCAAAGCCGAAGCCGCCGGCCGACACGCCCCCCGCTGCCCCGACAAGACGGGGGCACTATGAAGGCCGGACATACGTGCCGGATTAGTTAGGGGGTGCATTAAGCGGAACCGCCGCCCGTCATTGCGGGAGCGAAGCAATCCAGGGGAACGTAGGGCGCCCGGCTTCGCTGGATCGCCGCGTCGCGCTTACGCGCTCCTCGCGATGACGGCGTTGGATCATCCTGAAATCATCCCGCTCTCGCGAACGGAATCGCGCTGCAAGCGCCCCCACCACCATGCTTCGCATGGGTCCCCCCTCCCCCGCTTCGCAGTGGGGATAGGCGGCCGCTTCAGCGGATCGGCGGAGCGTATTGAATGCCGCCGTTGTTCCACAGCTCGTTCAGGCCGCGGGGAATCGCGAGCTTGGAATGGGCGCCGACATTGCGGTCGAAC
>DATNBG010000096.1:0-3792 GCA_035572075.1 Roseiarcus sp.
CCATCATGTAGCCGCCGCTCGCCGCCACCTGATCGACCGAGGCGGTGACTGTGATCTTGCGGTCGCGCAGGCGCAGAATCTCGGCCGCCGCGAGGCCGTAGCCGGTCACCGCGCCGCCCGGGCTTTCGATCCGGATCACCGCTTCGTCTTTTGCCGGCCGGGCGGCGATGAGGACGGCGTCGATCTCCGCGCCCAGGCGCTTGACCGCGCTCGCGCGCAAATCGCCCTTGAAGGCGAGGACATAGATGCGCTTGCCCGGCTCTCGGCCGCGGCGCCCCTTGGCGTCGGCCTTCATCTCCTTCTTGCGCGCCTTGGCGAGCGCCTTGCGCTCTCGTCTGTCGAGCAGCGCGGCGTTCATGGCGTCGCGCATGTCGTCGTAGCGCTCGTCGAGCGAGCGGACCTTGATCTCCTGCTCCTTGCGCTCGCCCGAGCGCGCAAGCCGCGCGACGAGGACGGCGAGGCCGCCGATCGCGACCACGATGATGAGGGCTTTCACGAGAAAGGCCGCGATGTCGAGCCAGAAAGGCATGGGCGGGTCCGTTTGCGATGGGTTTTAGCCAGCGCGTCTTATACGGCAAGCCGGGAACAGCGAAACGGGCGCCCGAGAGCGCTTGAAAACCTGGGCGCCCGCTCCTTACTAAGGACGCGGGAGGACGGCCTCCCGTTCAACGAACACGTCCGGGACGGCCCGGCTCCAAAAAGGAGGCCGAGCCCATGGCCTGGATCATTCTCGTTTGCGCCGGACTGATGGAAATCGTCTGGGCGTTCTTCATGAAGAAGTCGGCCGGGTTCACCCTGGCCGGGCCTGCAGCCGTCACGATCGCCGCGATGCTGGCGAGCGTCGCGCTGCTCTCAGTTTCGATGAAGACCCTGCCGCTCGGGACCGCCTATACGGTCTGGACCGGCATTGGCGCGGTCGGCGCCTTCTTGGCCGGCGTCGCATTTCTGGGCGAGGCGGCGACGCCGCCGCGCATCCTTGCCGCCGCGCTGATCGTGGCCGGGATCGTCATGATGAAGTTGTCCAGCGCCGAATAGGCGCCCTCATCGGGCCGCCCGTTCCTGGCGGGCCCGGATGATCGCGGCGTTCAGTTCGCCCCCGAACACGAACAGGAGCGCCACCCAGTAGAGATAGACGAGCGCGATCATGACCGAGGCGAGACCCGCGTAGGTCGAAATGTAGTTGCGCAGATACTCGCTTAAGTAGGCGCCGAACGCCTCGCCGAAGGCGATGCTGGCGATGAAGGTCAGCGCCACGCCCGGCAGGATGTCGAGAAAGCCGACCCGGTGGGCGGGCAGGATGAGGTGGGCGAGAATGAGGGAGCTCCCCAGCATCGCGGCCGCGACGGCGAGGCGGAGCAGCGTCAGGAGCTCGTGCGCCTTCTCCACAAAGGGAAAGAAGGTTCCGAGCACGTCCACGATCAGCGGCCCAAGCACCACCAGAAAGGCGAGCGCGAGCAGGGCCAGCGAGCCGCTCAGCACCAGGCCCAGCGACTGGAGTCTCAAGAGCCACCAGGGCCGCTGCTCGGTGAGGCTATAGGCGCGATTGAGCCCGACCCGGAGCGCCTCGACGGCGCTCGAGGCGAAATAGAACGAGAAGACGGCGCCGAAAGTCAGCAGTCCGCCGCTGCGCGGGGTGGTCAGGACCCGCTCGACCTCGTCGGCGATCGGACGGGCCACGACATCCGGCCATTCGGCGAACACCAGCTTCGCGGCCTCGTGCGCGAGGTCCTCCGAGCCGAAGAAGAACCCGGCGAGCGCCCCGACAAAGATCAGGAACGGGAAGAGCGAGGTCAAAAGGGTGAGGCCGATATAACTGGCGATCGCCCAGCCGTCATCGGTGGCGAATTTCTCCGCCGCCTGCCAGATAATTCTCAGGAGTCCGCGCACCCTCGCTCGAGCCTCCACACAAGGAGCGTTCATCTTGGCTCCGGGCGGCGGCGAGCGCTACCCGCGCGCGGCCGGAAATTCTGACCTGTCCCCGTCAAAAGACGCATTGCAACGCCGCGCGTCGCGACGCATGGTGCGCCGCAGCAACGGCGCCCGCCCCAAGGAGAGACGCTTCCCCGTGACGCTCGACGGTCTTGCCCGCGAGGCCTGCCTCGCCGCCGAGGGTCTCTTGGCTCGCGCGCTGAGCCGGTTGCGCGAACGGGTGAGCGAGAACGGCAGGCTCGACGCCGGCAGGATCGAGGCCGAGCAGCACGCCGTCCATGGGCTCGCATGGGCCGCGACCTATGTCGAGGCGATCAGGGAAATGGCGGCCTACGCAACGCGCATGCGGGAGGCCGGCCGCCTCGGCGAGACCGAGCAATTGCTCACACGCATCGGCTTGGGCGAATATCTCGCGCAAGTGTTCACTGCCATTCCGATGAACCAGGGCGAGACGGTTCGGCCCTCCGAGTTCGGGCTTGAGCCGCTTGAGCTCGCGCGCTTTCACAACCAGGCCGTCGAGGCCCTGATCGCCTCCGGCAATACCCGGGACAACCGCGCGGCCCTTGCCGCCCTGATCGCGGAGGGGGACGAAGGCGCGATCGGCGATCCGGGCCTCGACGACACCTTCGAGGCGATCCGGGGCGAAATGCGCCGGTTCGCCGAGGCCGAGGTCGTCCCGCACGCGCAAGGGTGGCATCGCGCCAACGCCTACATCCCGCTCGAGGTGATCGCCGGGCTCTCGGCCATGGGCGTGTTCGGTCTCACCATTCCCGAGGCTTATGGAGGCATGGGGCTCGGCAAGGTCGCGATGTGCGTCGTCTCCGAGGAGCTGTCGCGCGGCTATATCGGGGTCGGCTCGCTCGGCACCCGCTCGGAGATCGCCGCGGAGCTCATCCTCGCCGGCGGGACCGAGGCGCAGAAGCGGAAATACCTGCCCGGAATCGCGAGCGGAGCGATCATGCCGACGGCGGTGTTCACCGAGCCCAACACCGGCTCGGACCTCGCATCCTTGCGCACGCGGGCGGCGAAAGACGGCGACGGCTATGTGGTCAGCGGGGCCAAGACCTGGATCACCCATCCCGTGCGCGCCGATCTCATGACCCTGCTCGTCCGCACCGACGCGGGCGAGCGGGGCTATCGGGGCCTGTCGATGTTCCTGGCCGAGAAGCCGCGCGGGACGGACGCCGATCCGTTTCCCGTCAAGGGCATGTCGGGGAGCGAGATCGAAGCGCTCGGCTATCGCGGCATGAAGGAATACGAGATCGCCTTCGACGGCTTCCGCCTGCCCACTTCCGCGCTGCTCGGGGGCATCGAGGGGCAGGGCTTCAAGCAGTTGATGGAGACTTTCGAATCCGCCCGCATCCAGACCGCCGCGCGCGCCGTGGGGGTCGCGCAATGCGCCTTCGAGCTTGGGCGCGCTTATGCCCGCGAGCGGGTCCAGTTCGGCAAGGCGATCATCCATTTCCCCCGCGTCGCCGACAAGCTCGCGATGATGGCGGTCGAGATCCACATCGCCCGCCAACTCACCTATTTCGCCGCCCGCGCCAAGGACGAGGGCCGGCGCTGCGATCTCGAGGCGGGGATGGCGAAGCTCCTCGCCGCGCGCGTCGCCTGGGCCGCGGCGGACAATGCGCTGCAGATCCACGGCGGCGCCGGCTTCGCGCTCGAATATCCGATCTCGCGCGTCCTCTGCGACGCCCGCATTCTCAACATTTTCGAGGGCGCGGCGGAAATCCAGGCGCAGGTGATCGCGCGACGGCTGCTCGAGGGCGGGTAGTAGAGCGGATGCGATCGGTTTGAAGCGTCATCGCGAGGAGCGAAGCGACGTGGCGATCCAGGACCCGTAGTGCGCCCGGCGACTCC
>DATNBG010000097.1:0-6307 GCA_035572075.1 Roseiarcus sp.
TTCGCTTGCGGCCTCCAGCGGAAGCGCGATCCGCTTCAACGCCATGACCCTGCCCGCCTATTCGCTGGTGCTGGGCCTGATCGCCTTGCTCGGACTGATGGCGATCGCGGCCGGCGTGAAGGTCAACAGCCCGCAGGATGCCGTGCCGCAGCTTGTGCTCTGGGCGTTTCCCGCCTGGTTCGCCGGCTTTTGCTTCGCCGCGATTGCACTTGGCGCGCTCGTGCCGGCTGCGGTCATGTCAATCGGCGCAGCCAACACCTTCACCCGCAACATCTGGAAGCCGTTCATTGACCCTCGGATGTCGCCGCGGGAGGAATCGGTCCTCGCCAAGGTGGTTTCGCTGCTGGTCAAGCTCGGTGCGCTCGCGGTGATCTTCGTCATGCCGACCCGGTTCGCCCTCGACCTGCAATTGCTGGGCGGGGTGTGGATGGTGCAGATCTTCCCGGCGATGATCCTGGGCCTCTACACCCGCTGGTTCAGCGGCTCGGCGCTCCTGATCGGCTGGGCGGCCGGCATGATCGTCGGGACCGCCCTGTCCTGGACCGGAGCCGCCTGGAGTCCCGTGCACGCGCTCAAGTGGGACGTTCCGCTCATCGGCCATTTCGATCTTGGCCTTGGCTTCGCCGCCTATAACGGACTGACGGCGGTCATCGTCAATTTTCTGGTTGCGGCGGCGCTTTCCCTGGCGCTGCGGTCGCAAGCGGTCGATCAGACTTCGCCCGAAGACTACGACGATCGTGCGTTCGCCTGAGCCATTCGCCCATCGGCGAGGCGCCGCCCCGCCGCGCCAGGATGTTGCCGCCGGCCATGATCGGGTGCAGTCTCCGCGCCGTCCAGGCAGGGTTTCGTCGGCGAGCCAACGAAACCCTGCTTGGAGTCCTTTGATTTCGCAGGATTTCTAGCCGAAAACCGGCGCCCGTTTTTCGGCAATCCTGCTTAGGGAGCTTGTGATGGTGGAAGCGGGGCCGGGCTCCGGGGAGAACGATCTGCCGGCCGCCGGGCCCGAGGCGCGCCACGACTTTTCCGCTGTTCAAGGCTTTCAGGTCGTCAACGCCGAGGACCATGGCGCGGCTCACACGGCGGATCGCGACGCCTGGCGCGATGCTCTGAGACTGGAATTGGAGGCGCGCGCCGCGCGGTTTCATCAGGCCGTCGATTCCGCGATCGTGCTGTCAAACGATGGCGTCGTTCGATGGCTGGGCGACCCGGTCGCGAAACTCTCGCGCGGGCCAGCTCTGCTCAGCCCCAACGCCGTGATCCTGGCTGACGAGTCGTTGCCGGACGCGTCTCGGGATATTGTCAGGACGCGGGTCGAACTTTGGATCGCGGCGACGACGCGTCGCGTTCTCGGAGGCCTGTTCGCGCTCGAGGCGCTTCAGGAAGGGCCGGAGGCCGTTCGCGATCTGGCCGGCAAGCTCGCGCGGTCGCTGGGGATTCTCGAGCGCGAGCCGATCAGGGCCGAGATCAACGCGCTGTCTCAAGCCGACCGGGCGGAGCTGAGAAAGCAAGGCGTTCGCTTCGGCGCCTATTATCTGTTTGTCCCGGCGCTGATCAAGCCGGCGCCGAGAGCGCTCGCCCTTCAGCTATGGAGTCTTCAGGCGCAAGGCGACGCGGGCGAGCTTCTGCGCGCCCTTGCCCCCGTCGCCGCCTCGGGCCGGACCTCTCTCCCATTGGACAACGGAATTTCGCACGAGGGCTATCGCGTCGCCGGCTACCGGCCGTGCGGCGAGCGGGTCGTCCGGGTGGACATCATTGAACGCCTCGGCGGCATGATCCGGGCGGCGATCGTCGGCGAACAGCCGGGCGTTGCGCCGGAGGGCCCGCCGGAAAGTCGCCCGGCCTCGAAGGGATTCGTCGTCAACGGGCAGATGACGTCGCTGACAGGATGCTCGGGGGAGCAATTCGCTTCGATCCTGCGCTCCATGCGATTCCGGCCGGTCGAGATGAAACGATCGGAATTTTTCGGCGCCCCCGCCGCCGAACCGCGCGGCCAGCCGGCCCCCCTCGCGCCAACGGAGACGCAGGAGCCCGCGGGCGACGATCCGCCGCCGGGGCAAGACAGGAGCGAAGAGGCGGCGGCGAACGATCCGGCCGCGGCGCAAGAAGCGAGCGAAGAGGCGACGGTCGAAGCGGCGGCGCCGGTCGGTCCGCCACCGGCGCAAGAGGCGAGCCAGGAGGCTACGATCGAAGAGGCGGCGCCGGTCGATCCGCCGCCGGCGCGAGAGGCGAGCCAGGAGGCGACGCCGGCCGGCCCGGTCGCGGTCTCGGCGCCCGCCGACGGCGTCCCTGCGGACGACGCCTCTGCGGACGCAGCCCCGCCTCTTTCCGCCGGCGTGTCCAGCCCGGAGGCGAACGGCGAGGAGGGCGACGCTTCGCAGGCTTCGGGGCCAGGCGATGCGCAGATAAGCGCCGCCCAGATGAGCGACGCCGAGACGATCGTCGTCTGGCGGCCGGATCATCGCCGGACAAGGCCCAACCGCCGCCAGGCCAAGAACGACCGCTCAAGAAGCGCGACGCCGCGCCGCTCCGGCGCCGGCGATCAGAGCCAGGTTCGGCCGGCCAAAGGGGGGCGCCCGGAGAAGCGGCGTCCGGAGGCGGGCAAGGACGCAGGGCGCGCGCCCCTCGCCGATCGACCCGGCCTGGACACAGATGAAAAACATCGCCAACGAGCGAGCGATCGTGATATGCGTCTGGGCCCAGCGGCGGGGGCGCAGCCGAGGGCCAAGGTTGACCCGAACTCGCCCTTCGCCAAGCTTCTCGAGCTCCGTTCGCTGCTTGAGGAACAAGCCAACAAGCGCCCGTAGAGCGCGGCCCGCGAAAAAGTGGAACCCGGTTTTTCGCGAAGAAGCGCGCGAAATCATAAGAGCGCCGTAACGCGCAACGTCAGGAGACGTCGACCTCTTGTAAAACTTGGGCGGATGCGTCTGGAAATCGGGAAGACAATGACGTAGAGCCCATCGCGCAAAGAGTTCACGAGGATCTGCATATGACCTATGTGGTTGTGGAAAACTGCATAAAGTGCAAATATTTGGACTGCGTCGAGGTGTGCCCGGTTGATTGCTTCTACGAGGGCGACAACATGCTCGTCATTCACCCCGACGAGTGCATCGACTGCGGCGTGTGCGAACCCGAATGCCCCGCGGAAGCGATCAAGCCGGACACCGAGCCCGACCTTGCCTTTTGGCTCAAGTTGAACGCCGACTACGCCAAATCCTGGCCAAATATAACGAGCAAGAGAGAACCGCCGCCCGACGCCAAGGAATTCGACGGGCGACCGAACAAATTCGCCGAGTTTTTCTCCGCCGAGCCGGGGCAGGGCGACTGAGCCCCATTCCCGGAGCCCGCGACCCGCAGTCCATCGCGCCGGCCCATGGTTTACAAGACGCCGCCGCGGCCGGGGTCGCCACCGTATCTTCTTCTTTGATTTTTCGACGGTTTTGTGCTAAACGACAACTTAACCGTCGAGCGGAAGCCGCTTAGCGTCCTTAAGTCCGGGCGCGGGTGGTTTCGTCGGCAAAGAGTCAGCTTGCCCTCTTGAAGAGCAGTATTCGCGCGCGGATCCTGAAGGTGTGTTCGTGCGCGAGAATTCGAGCGTATGCGGCGATGTTCGCGCGTGGAGAGGTTAACAATGGCGGCGCGTAAGAAATCGAAGAAGCCCACAAGCTCAAGAACAAAGAAAACAGGAGCCGCGTCCCGCGTGAAACCAACTTCGAAGCGCCCCGCTAGAGCGTCGTCGTCCAGCGCCCGAAGTCGTGTGGCAAAGAGCAAGCCTGCGTCGACCGCGCGCGCCGTCCGGCAGGTTGCGCGCAAGACTGGCAAACCGGCTCGGGCCAAAACGAAGGCCGCTGAGGCCAAGCTTCTGAAACGAAAGCGGAAAAGCTCCGCCGCCACGGCGACGCGGCATGTCTCGGCCGCGGCGAAACGGCCGGTCAAGGCCGCCCAGCGCAAAGCGGCGGCGAAGAGCCTGAAAAAAACGGCAAAAAGCGCCGTCGTCGCCAAGGGAGCGTCCGCCATCAGGGCGCATTTGAAGGAACACGAAGCCAAGGCGCCGGCCGAGAGCCGAGTCGCGCAGGAGTCCCGCGCCGCGGCGGACAACGCGGCGGCGTCTCCTGGCGCAGTGAGGCCCGCCGCCGATCACGGCGCTCACTCCCCCCATTCGGCCGAATCGGCGCCGCCGGCAAAATCCACCGCGCCCGCGACCAAAGTCCAGAAGGCGGGAGGGCCGGAAGAGGCGCCGCCGGCCGTGAAGACATTGAAGAGCGCGAGCCAGCGTCAAGGCTTCAAACTCAATGAGTTCGTCGTCTATCCCGCTCATGGAGTGGGCCAGATCGTCGCGATCGAGGAGCAGGAGGTCGCGGGCTTCCGACTCGAGCTGTTCGTCATCAGCTTCTGGAAGGACAAGCTGACCTTGCGCGTCCCCACCTCCAAGGTCACGGGCGTCGGAATGCGCAAGATATCCGACCCCGACACCGCGAGGCGCTCGCTGGAAATTCTGACCGGACGGGCCCGCATCAAGCGGACCATGTGGTCGCGGCGGGCGCAGGAGTACGAGACCAAGATCAACTCCGGCGACATCAACGCGATCGCGGAAGTCGTGCGCGACCTTTACCGCTCGGAGGCGCAACCGGAGCAGTCCTATTCGGAGCGGCAATTGTACGAGGCCGCGCTCGACCGGATGGTGCGCGAGATCGCGGCGGTCCAGAAGTCGAACGAGATCGACGCCTTGAAGGCGGTCGAGGCCCAGTTGCAGAAGGGCCAGAGCCGGACGCCGAAACCGGTCGGCGCGCCAAACCTGGCGGGCGAGATCGAACAGGCGGCTTGAGAAGCCGGCCCGGCCTCGAGGGCTTTTTGCGGCCGGGCTCCCGCCGGCGTTGTCAAACGCCAGCCGCCGGCCTGGCGCGACAGCAGCGCCGGTCAGGTCATGCCCAGCGCCGTCAGATAGAGATCGAGCACCGTCTCCTCCTCGATCCGGCTGTCGCGATCCTGCTTTCGGATCGACACGATCTTGCGCATGATCTTGACGTCGAAGCCGTTCGCCTTGGCTTCGCCGTAGACGTCCTTGATGTCGCCGGCAAGCGCCTTCTTCTCTTCCTCGAGGCGCTCGATCCGCTCGATGAAGGCGAGCAGATGGCCGGCGTTGACTTCGCCAGGCGCGGCCGCCTTCGCGTCGTTCGCCTTCGCGTCGCTCGCTTTCGCCATGTTCATTCCGTTGACCTCGCTGAAGTTTCGTCAAGCGCGACCGATCGCGCCGAACGTCTCCTCGCGTCAAGTCGCGGACGCGGGTTTTCCCCGGCGATGAGCGGCGGGCGCGCGCGCCCGCCGATCGGCGAGGATCGGCGCGATGAGGCGCGCGATCCGCTCGGCCCAAGCCAGCGCGTCCTTGCCCTCGGCGATCAGATCCTGCCTGATCTCGATCAGCGCGTTGGCCAATCCGCGCGAGGTGGCGATCGCGTCGATCGTGTCGCCGGGCAGGCCGCCGCCGTAAGGCTCGTTGTCGCCGACCTCGCCTTCGCGAAGGTCTGGCTCGGCGAGCAACGCCTCGATCAGCGGTTTCGCGATCCGCCCGTCGCGATCCCACAGGACTCCGATCTTCCAGGGCCGGAGAACGCCGCGCCAGACGGGGGTGAACGAATGGATCGAGATCAGCGCCGGAGGTTCGCCGGCCGCGGTCATCGCATCGATCGCCGCCGCGATCTCCTGCCGATACGGCGCCCAGTAGCTCGCGCCGCGGCGGGCGATCTCCGCAGCGTCAATATACGCGTTACCGGGCAAGATCGCGCCATCGGAATACCGCATGATGAGCGTCGGATCGTCGAGGCCCCGATTCGGGTCGATGATCAGGCGCGAAAAGGTCGACAGCAGGGCCGGGGCGCCCATCAGGGCCGCAAGCGCGCGCGCTGTCTCGGCCGCGCCAATGTCATAGGCGATGTGACGGTCGAGCGCCTCGCGCTCAAGGCCGAGCGTCCCGAGCTCCGGAGGAATGGCGTTCGAGGCGTGGTCGCAGACGATGAGCGCCCCGCTGTCGAGCGCGCCGGGAACCTTTTCGAAGGAGAGACCGGCCGGCTCACCCATCTCGGCCTCGTCTCATACGGAATTCGCTTGGTCGATTTTCATTCCCAGCGGCCGTGAACTGGCGTACCGCCATATCCCGAGTCCGTTTTGAGCGATTTCAATAGCTTGCGGCGCCATTTCCGAGTCCTTGAGTCGCCGTCGCCGCCAAGCTGGACGCGATTTGTCGGCGGCCGCGCTGACGCCGCGGACGGGTTTGTCGACCCGGCCCTATGGGTCGCGGCAAGCGCTATCCCGC
>DATNBG010000098.1:0-6242 GCA_035572075.1 Roseiarcus sp.
CATGCTCGAAATCGACGTCGATGTCGGGCGGCTCGTTACGCTCGGGCGAGATGAAGCGCTCGAACAGAAGATCGAAGCGCGCCGGATCGACCTCGGTCACTCCGAGGCAATAGCAGACGGCGGAATTGGCCGCCGAGCCGCGGCCCTGGCAGAGGATGCCGCGCGCGCGGGCAAAGCGCACAATGTCGTGCACGGTGAGGAAGTAAGGCGCGTAATCGAGCGAGGCGATCAGAGCGAGCTCGTGGGCGAGCGCTTCGCGCGCTCAAAGGGAATCCTCTGCCAGGGCCGCGGCTCGGCGGCCAATTCCGCGGTCTGCTATTGCCTCGGAGTGACCGAGGTCGATCCGGCGCGCTTCGATCTTCTGTTCGAGCGCTTCATCTCGCCCGAGCGTAACGAGCCGCCCGACATCGACGTCGATTTCGAGCATGAGCGGCGTGAGGAGGTGATCCAGTACATCTATCAGCGCCACGGGCGCGAACGCGCCTCCCTCGCCGCGGCGGTGATCACCTATCGGTCGCGCTCGGCGATTCGCGAAACGGCCAAGGTGTTCGGCCTCTCCGACGACGCCGTCGCCGCGCTCAACGGAACCGCCTGGGGCCGGGAGACGGAGGCGGTCGACGAGATCCGTGTGCGCGCGGCCGGCCTCGATCCGGCCGATCCGACGCTGAGCCTCGCGCTTACGATGGCGGAGGAGCTGACCGGTTTTCCCCGCCATTTGACCCAGCACAGCGGCGGCTTCGTCATCACCCGCGACCGGCTCGACGAGGTCGTGCCCGTGATGAACACGGCGATGGACGAGCGCACGATGGTCGAATGGGACAAGGACGATCTCGACGCGCTCGGCCTTCTCAAGATCGACGTGCTGGCGCTCGGCATGCTGACGGCGCTGAGCAAGGGCCTCGAGCTTCTCGACAAGCATTACGGCGAGCGCCTGACGCTGGCGGCCATCCCGCCCGAGGAGGCGTGCGTCTACGCGATGATCCAGCGAGCCGACACGGTCGGCGTATTCCAGATCGAAAGCCGGGCGCAGATGTCGATGCTGCCGCGGCTCAAGCCGGAATCGTTCTACGATCTGGTCATCGAGGTCGCGATCGTGCGCCCCGGCCCGATCCAGGGCGACATGGTGCACCCCTACCTGCGCCGCCGGCAGGGCCTCGAGGACGTCTCCTATCCATCGCGCGAACTGGAAGCGGTCTTGAAGAAGACGCTCGGCGTGCCGCTGTTCCAGGAGCAGGCGATGAAGATCGCCATCGTCGCCGCCGGCTTCACGCCCGCTGAAGCCGACAAGTTGCGCCGCGCGATGGCGACCTTCCGCCGGGCCGGCACGATCCAGACGTTTCGGGAGAAGATGGTCGAGGGCATGGCGGCCAAGGGCTACGACCGCGCGTTCGCCGAACGCTGCTTCCATCAGATCGAAGGCTTCGGCGAATATGGCTTTCCCGAGAGCCATGCGGCGAGCTTCGCGCTCCTTGTCTACGATTCCTGCTGGCTGAAATGCCGCTACCCGGACGTGTTCGCCGCGGCGATGCTGAATTCGCAGCCGCTCGGCTTCTACGCGCCCGCCCAGCTCGTGCGCGACGCACGCGAGCACGGGATCGAAATGCGCGAAGTCGACGTGAACCTGTCCGACTGGGACTGCACGCTGGAGGAACTCCCTTCCCCCCTTGCGGGGGAAGGTGGCGGGCGCAGCCCGCCGGATGAGGGGTCGCGCCGCAAGGCGCGTAACGACGCCGGACCCCTCACCCCTGCCCCTCTCCCGCAAGGGGAGAGGGGTGTTGCGATCCACCCCCGCCACGCCGCGATGGCGCCGCACATCCGCGCCGCCCATGCGGTGCGTCTGGGCTTGCGGCAAATCGCAGGCGTCAAGGAGACGGACATGCGCCGGCTCGTTGAGCGGCGAGGCCAAGGCTACGATTCGGCGCGCGACTTATGGCTGCGCAGCGGTTTGAGTCCGGCTGTGCTGGAAAGGCTTGCCGACGCCGACGCCTTCCGCTCGCTCGGCCTTGATCGGCGCCACGCCCTATGGGCGGCGCGCGGCCTCGATCGGGTCGGCGATAAGGACGATCTGCCGCTATTTGCGAGCCCTCCGGCGCGCGATGCGGAGCCCGACGCGCGCTTGCCCCCGATGCCGCTCGGCGCGCATGTGGTGGAGGATTACCGGCGTTTGTCGCTGTCGCTCAAGGCTCATCCCGCCTCGTTCCTGCGCGCCCGCCTCGCGGCGCGCGGAATCCTGCGCTCCGAGGCGCTTGCCACGGTCAGGAACGGCGAGCGCGTCACCGTCGCCGGCCTCGTGCTGGTGCGCCAGCGGCCGGGCACGGCCAAAGGGGTCATTTTCATGACGCTCGAGGACGAGACGGGGATCGCCAACATCATCGTGTGGCCCAAGGTTTTCGAACGCTTGCGCGCGATCGTTCTCGGCGCCCGCTTCGTCGCGGTCGCCGGGAAATTGCAGAGCGAGCAGGGGGTGATCCATATCGTCGCCGAGCGCATGAACGACCTGACGCCCTGGCTAGGCCTTCTGTCGGAGGCGGGCCGTACGATCGGCGCGCTCGCCCGCGCCGATGAAGCGCACCGGACCGAACCGGCGGAGACGAGGAAGCGGCAAGGCAGCCGCTTCGCTCAGACCCCGCGCTTCGACGATCCCCGCGCCCCCTCCCCTCCGCCCGAAACAATCGCCGAGGCGATGCCCGCAGGGCGGAATTTCCGGTGAGGCGGCCCCATGCAAGGTGCGGAATACAGGGCCCAGTTTCATCGAAATTTCAGAGAGGCGCTTGCATCGATGTACCAAAAATGAGGTACGGGACTGGTTGAACGAACTGCCGCGCCAGGATCAACGGACGATCGGACGCGACATCGCCAAAGTGCAATTCGACTGGCCGGCCGGTCTGCCGTCTGTCGACCCTTGGGCAAAGGTCTGTGGGAAGTCCGTTCGTCCCCGATTGAAGGAGGTGACGACACAATGAGCAAGATAATGGCCAGCCTGCGCGATTTGGCCTACGAGAGTCGCGGGGCTTGATCGCCGCCGGCGGATCGCGACTTCAATTGCGTTGGCGATGAAGGAATTTCCGTTGACGTCCGAGATCCGGCCCGCCCGGGCAGGCGCACGGGCGCACACTTTGGGCTCGCTGACGACCGTTCACGACAATCCGAATGAAGGCTCACCGCCGCCGCTTCAGCGCGTCGGCGAGCCGCATCGTCGCCGACCCGGGCTTCAGCGGCTTCTGTTGGCTCTCGTGTGGGGCCCAGGCCGAGAGCCATACGAGGTCGAAAGTCGCGCGGAGGCGCCCGTCCGGATCGGCGAAGCGTTCGGCGTAGACCGCGGCGGCGCGCCCCAAAACCTCGCGGCGAAGCGGCTTCAGGCTGCGCGCGTGGAGCGCGTTCTGAGCCCCCATGGCGCGCAGGTCGGCGAGAAGCGCGAACATGTCGGGGTAGCGGACGACGGCGCGATCGAGATCGACCACCGGCAGCGCTAGCCCAGCGCGCTGCGCGAGGCCCCCGAGCGCCCGCACGTCGACGAACGGCGCGACGCGGGGCGACGCCCCGCCGAGAATTTCGCTCTCGGCGATGGTGAGGCTTTGGCGGAGTTCCGTCAGCGTCTCGCCCCCGATCATCGCCGCGATCAGGAGGCCGTCGTCGTTCAGCGCGCGCCGCATCTGCACGAGCGCGCCTGGCAGATCGTTCACCGTCTGCAGCGCCAGCAGCGAGACGGCGAGATCGAGACGGCCGTCCGCCACGGCCAAGCGCTCAAGGTCGCCGACCGCAGGGAGAAAGTCGCCGTTCCCCAGGCTCGCCTCGGTCGGGGCGACCCGGATGACGCAATCGACCTGTCCGCCGGCGGCGAGCGCGGCCGCGCAATGCGGGCCGGGCGAGCCGAAGTCGGCGGCGAGCGCGAACCGCCGTTTGACGAGCTTGAGCCGGTCGCGAAGGTCTTCGGCCGCCCTGGCGAGCAGGAAGTCCGGCTGGGCCCGCCCATGGGCGCGCGCCCAGGCGCGGTCGAGGCGGCGATTGGTCAAGGCGCGATCGAAGATCCGCGGCGGCGCCGGCTCTGGCATCGGGAGTCCTTGGGCGCTCCTTATGCGCCAGACCGCCTCTCGCGCAAAGCTTTGATTCGCGCTAACTTCCGGACATGGACGCGTTTCCGGCGGTTGGCGCGGACGAAGCCCAGGGCTCGCCTTGGGCGCGCCGCGCTCGCGCGCTCGCTTCGCCCTGGGCGCGCCGCGCAGGCGCGCTCGGCTTGCGCCTGGCCGAAGCCGCGCTCGACACGCTCTATCCCCCGACCTGCCTTGCCTGTCGCGCCGCGACGGACCGGCACGGGGCGCTCTGCCCGCGCTGCTGGAGCGCGATGCGCTTCATCGAGCGCCCGTTTTGCGAGCGGCTCGGCACGCCGTTCGAGCATGACCTGGGCCACGGCCTCATCTCGCCGCAGGCGGCGGCCGACCCGCCGGTGTTCGCCCGCGCCCGGGCGGTGGCCCGGTTCGAGGACGGACCGGCGCGGGCGCTGGTGCACCGGCTCAAATATTCGGACCGCGCCGAGCTGGCGCGGCCGATCGCGCGCTGGATGACCCGCGCCGGCGCCGACCTCCTGGCCGACGCCGATCTCCTGGCGCCCGTGCCCCTCCACGCCCTGCGGCTCTGGCGGCGGCGGTTCAACCAGGCCGCGGCGCTGACCGCCGAGATTTCCCGCCAGACCGGCAAGCGCTGCGACCTCGCCGCGCTTCGGCGGGTCAAGGCGACGAGGAGCCAGGTCGGTCTGAGCCGGGCGCAAAGGGCGGAAAATGTCCAGGGCGCGTTCCGCGTCGCCGAGGGCGCGGCGGTGCGCGGGCTGAACGTCGTGCTCGTTGACGATGTGTTAACCTCGGGCGCGACCGCCAACGCCGCCTCCCGGGCGCTTTTGAGGGCGGGCGCGAAGCGGGTGGACGTGCTCGTGTTCGCCCGGGTTGTGAGCGGCGGGTGAGTTCCCATATAGTGCTGGAAAATGCGCGGAATCGACGCGCCAGGATGTCTCGAGCGTGCCCCCGGTTGTCATCTACACCAAGTCCACCTGCCCCTACTGCCACTCCGCCAAGGCCCTGTTGCGCGCCAAGGCGGCGTCTTTCGAGGAAATCGGCGTCGACGGCGACCGCGCCGCACAGGCGGCGATGGCGGCTCGGGCGAACGGGCGATGGACGGTGCCGCAGATCTTCGTCGGCGACACCCACGTCGGCGGCTGCGACGATTTGCAGGCGCTCGAGGCCGCAGGAGAACTCGATGCGCTGCTGGCGGGGGCGTGAGGGATGATCAAATACGCGCTCGCCTGCGCAAAGGGCCACACGTTCGACAGCTGGTTTCCGGACAGCGCCGCTTACGAGAAGCAGCGTAAGCGGGGCTTTGTCGCCTGCCCCGAATGCGGCTCGACTCGCGTCGACAAGGCGATCATGGCCCCGGCGGTGGTCGGAGCTGAGCGCGCGGCGGCCGAAACGGGCCGGGAGATCGCCGTCGATGACAAGCGCCGGCGGACGCGCGAATTCTTCATCCGCATGCGCCGCGAAATCGAGGCCAACACCGACGACGTGGGCGCCGCCTTCCCGCAAGTGGCGAGAGCCATCCACCTCGGCGAGGAGCCGGAGCGCGGGATTCGCGGCCGCGCGAGCCCCGCGGAGGCCAGGTCGCTCATCGAGGACGGCATCGGCGTGCTGCCGATGCCGATGCTCGAGGACGAACTGAACTAGCCCCGAGCCCGTCGAGGGTCCGCTCTCCGACCGCCGCTACTTCTCCCCGATGCGGAACCGCTGGGCCTCGATGGCCACTGTCCCGATCATCGTCCTGACCGAGACGCGGAAGGGAAACAGCACATGGTCGCTCGCGATCGGCGCGAGCCAGACTTCCAGGTCCTTGTTGTCGGCCATGAATTTCGTCGCCGGCCGGTTGCGCTGATGGCCGGATATGGGGACGTAGCGCGCCGCGCAGACCACGACCGGGCCCTTGTAGCCTTTCGCCGACACCATGCGCTCGCCGACATAGGAGAGCGTAATGTCGAACCGCGTATAGCCGTCGAAGATCGGAATCCTGCGATCGCACGCGGCGGGCGACAGGATCGGTCCAGAAGCCGGCGCCGGAAGGACGACCGCGCCGACCGGATCGACGACGCCGCGCTTGTCGCCGGGGCCGAGCGGAACCCGGTCCGGCTTGTCCTGGAACGGCGGCGAGATGTCGACTCCGGTGACCGTGTTGCCGGCGAGCGCCATGCGGATCGTGCGCGTCAT
>DATNBG010000099.1:0-11951 GCA_035572075.1 Roseiarcus sp.
CGATCTCGACCGGAAAGCTCATCCGCGCGCAAGCCGCGGCGACCCGCTCGCTGTCCTCGCCGCGCGCCTGCTGGGTGAGCCGGACCCATTGCCGCTCGTCAGGGTTCATCAGCGCGAGCGCCGCGGGCACGACGTCAGCCATTACGCGCGCCCCTTGCGACCCGCCCGTCACCAGGACGTTCAGGCGCTGTCCGACATGTTCGGGATAGGGGATCGCCGCCGCGGCGATCACCGAGGGCCGGACAGGATTGCCGGTCGTTCGGATCTTTGCCTGAGCCACGCCTTTCAGCGAAGGAAACCCGCAGGCGATGACGCCGACGCGCGGGCTCAGGAAACGATTGGCCCGGCCCATCACCGCGTTCTGCTCATGGAGGAGGGCCGGAATCCCGAGGAGCCAGGCAGCGAGAAGCGGCGGCACGGTCGGATAGCCGCCAAAGCCGACGACCGCGCGGGGGCGGATGCGCCGCAGCTTCAGCGCCGCCGCCGCGAGGCCCGCGCCGAGCGTGAGCGACGCACGCGCCTTGGAGAGCGCGCCGGCGCCGGTCGGCGTCGCGGCGGGGAAGGCGTGAATGGCGCGAGCGGGAAAATCCTGGCCGAACTTCAGCGCCCGGCCGTCGGTCGCGAGCTCCACCTCCGCGCCGCGCCTGGTCAGCGCCGCGGCCAGCGCCGCCGCGGGAAAAAGATGGCCGCCGGTGCCGCCCGCCGCGAGCAGGATCGGGCGCGCCGGACTCATCCCTCCGCCGCCGCGGGATGGTCGAGATCGGCGGCCGGACGCTTGCGCGTCAGAGCGATCAGGAAGCCCATGCCGAGGCCAAGCGCGAGCAGCGACGAGCCGCCGTAGGAGATGAACGGCAAGGTCATTCCCTTGGCCGGCATGGCGCGCAGGTTGACCGCCATATTGATCAGGCTTTGTACGGCGAACATGACGGTCAAGCCCGCCGCCGCGAGCCGGCAGAACGGGTCCGGGTTGCGCGCCGCAAGCGTCAGCGCGCGCAGGACAATGAAGGCGAAAAAGGCGATCAGCGCCATGCACGCGATCATGCCGAACTCCTCCCCCGCCACCGCGAACACGAAGTCGGTGTGGGCGTCGGGAAGGATGCGCTTGTAGACGCCCTCGCCCGGGCCCCGTCCGAACCAGCCGCCGTTGAGAATGCTCTGCAGCGCCGTGTCGACCTGGAACGTATCGACGAGACCGTTGGTCGAATCGGGATCGAGGAAGCGCAACACGCGCTCGTGCACGTGCGCCGACAGCCTGAACACCGCGAAGCCGCCGGCGAGCCCCATGCCGCCGACTGCGAGCACCCAGAACCAATGCAAGCCGGCGAGGAAGAAGAGCGCCGTCCAAACCACCGCGACCAGCATCGTCTGGCCGAAGTCGGGCTCGAGGATGAGCGGCACGATGGCGATGGGCAGGATCAGGAAGGACAGAAGCTTTGCCGGAATCGCGGTCGGGCCTCTCCGCCCTCCTTCGGTGAAGGCCCAGGCGGCGAGAACGACGAACGCCGGCTTGATGAATTCCGATGGCTGGAGGCCGAAGATCCAGCGCCGCGCCCCTTTCACTTCCGCCCCGAACATGAGCGCGAGAATGATGAGCGCGAATGACAGGACGAAGGTCACGAGCGCGGCGCGGCGCACGTGGCGCGGCGAGAGAAACGAGGTTGCGATCATCAGCGCCGCGGTGGGGGGCAGCATCAAGGCCTGGCGGTTGACGAAGTGGAAGCTCGGAAGATTGAGCCGCTCGGCGACCGCCGGGCTCGCCGCCAGCGCCATCACCAGGCCAATCACCATCAACGCGATGAACGACCCGATCAGCCACCGGTCGGCGGTGCGCATCCAGTCCGCGACGGGGCCACGCTCCACTCTCGAAACCATGAGCTTCATCTCCCCTGTTGCGCGAGCGTTCCGGCCGCGGCGCGCCGCCCGATCCACTTGGCGACGCACGCCCGGAAGGCGTCGCCGCGCGCCTCGAAATTCGCGAATTGATCGAACGACGCGCAGGCCGGCGAAAGCAGGACCGCGGGCTCGCTCGCCTCCGACCGCGCCGCGTCCCCGGCCGCCGCCTCGAGCGCGGCGCACAAGGTCCCGGCGCGTTCGAAGGGAACGGCGCCTTGAAGCGTGCGCGCGAATTCATCGCTCGCCTCGCCGATCAGGTAGGCCTTGGCGACGCGGGGAAAGAGCGGACGCAGCGGCTCGACGCCGCCCGCCTTCGGCCTTCCGCCAAGAATCCAGTGGATGTCGCGGAACGACAGCAGCGCCTTCTCGGCCGCGTCGGCGTTGGTCGCCTTCGAATCGTTAACGAACAGCACCCGGCCAAGCCGGCCGACCTCCTCCATGCGATGAGCGAGGCCCGGAAAGGTCTCGAAGGCGCGCGCGATCGAACTGCCCTCGACGCCGAGCGCCCGCGCCGCCGCGTAGGCGAAGGCGGCGTTCTGCCCGTTATGGGCGCCGCGAAGGGCGCGCGCGCGGGCAAGATCGGCCGCCGGCCCCGCATCTCCCCGCGCCATCACCCGATGCGCGCTGACGAAGACCTCGGCGAGCGGAGACTCTGTCCCCGAGACCGCAATGACGCGGCCCATGCCGGCGCGCGCCTTGAGCCGCGCGTAAATCTCCCGGCACGGCTCGTCGTCGACGCCGACAAGCGCAACCTTGGCGTTCGCGACCAGCCGCTCCTTGATCGCCGCGTAGCGGGCGAGATCGCCGTGCCGGTCGAGGTGGTCGGGGGTGATGTTGATCAGAAGCCCGACGCTCGGGGCGAGCGAGGGCGCGAGATCGATCTGATAGGACGAACATTCGACGACATGAGTCAGCCCCGCGGCGGGCGGCGGCAGATCGAGCACGGGAACGCCGATATTGCCGCCCATCGCGACTTCGCGCCCGGCTTCTTTCAGCACATGGGCGATCAGCGCGGTGGTCGTCGACTTGCCATTGGTGCCGGTGATCGCGACGAACGGGGCGTCGAACGCCCTCGCGGCGCGCTCGCGGACAAAGAGCTCGACATCGCCCACGATCGGAACCCCCGCCGCATGCGCGAGGTCGACGGTCCAGTGCGGCCGTGGGTGGGTCAGCGGCACGCCGGGCGCGAGCACGAACAGCTTAAAGCCGCGCCAGTCGGCGCGAGCGAGATCGGCGAGCTTGACCCCCGCCGCCGCGGCGCGCTCGCGAGCGGCCGGGCTGTCGTCCCAGGCGGCGACTTCGGCGCCGCCGGCGGCGAGCGCCCGCGCCGTCGACAGGCCCGACCCGCCGAGCCCGAAGAGGGCGACGCTCTGCCCATGCAGGGTCAAGACCGGAATCATCGTCACCTCAGCTTGAGCGAGGCGAGGCCGATCATCGCCAGCACGAAAGCGATGATCCAGAAGCGCATGACGATCTGCGGCTCCGACCAGCCGAGCTGCTCGAAATGATGATGAATGGGCGCCATGCGGAACACGCGCTTGCCGGTGAGCTTGAACGACGCCACCTGCACGACGACCGACGCCGCCTCGATCACGAACAGCCCGCCGATCACGGCGAGCACGATCTCGTGCTTGACCGCGACCGCGGTCGCGCCGAGCAGGCCGCCGAGCGCCAGCGATCCGGTGTCGCCCATGAAAATCTGGGCCGGGGGAGCGTTGAACCACAGAAACCCGACGCCCGCGCCGATCAGCGCCCCGCAGACCACCATGAGGTCGCCGGCGAAGGGAACGTGATCGATCAGAAGATAGTGCGAATAGAGCACATTGCCGGCGATATAGGCGATCAGCCCCAGGGTCGCGGCGCAGATCATCACCGGCACGATCGCGAGCCCGTCGAGGCCGTCGGTCAGGTTGACCGCGTTGCCGAACGCCACAATGACAAACGGGCCGAACAGCAGGAACCCCCAGCCGAAGTCGAACACGAATCCGTTGACGAAAGGCGCCGCGAGCGCGGTCGCGCTTTCGGGGTCCACGCGCATCAGCGCATAGCAGGCGATCGCGGCGATGACATATTCGCCCAGGAGCCGCGCGCGGCCGGAGAAGCCGCGGTCCGACTGCTTCGTCACCTTGAGATAGTCGTCATAGAAGCCGATCACCGCGAAGCCCGCGGTGACGAACAGCACGATCCACACATAGGGGCTTTCGAGATTGGCCCACAGTAGGGCCGAGACAAAGAGCCCGAACAGGATCATGAGCCCGCCCATGGTCGGCGTGCCCTTCTTCTTGAGAAGATGCGAGGCGGGTCCGTCGGGACGGATCGGCTGCCCTCCATGCTGCTTCAGGCGCAACGCCGAAATGATCGCCGGACCGAAGAAGAAGACCAGGAAAAGCCCGGTTCCCGCGGCGCCGAGGGTGCGGAAAGTGAGATACCGGAAGAGGTGGAAAGCGCCTGGGAGCTCGGAGAGCCAGGTCAGCATGCCCTAGCCCCCCGGATGTTGAGCGAAGCGTTCGCGCAGCGCCGCGACCAGCGGCCCCATCCGGCTGGCGTTCGAGCCCTTGACCATGGCGATGTCGCCGCCGCGAAGGGCGTCGGCGACTTCGTCGGTCAACTCGCTCGACCGTTCCCGCCAGGCGGCGCGCATCGACGCCGGGGCCGCGTCGAACAAGGCGCGGGTGAGCGGGCCCGCGCCGAACAAAAGGTCCACATGGTTGGCGCTGAGGTCGGCCGCGAGTTCGGCGTGCATCGCCGCCGCTCCCGGCCCGAGTTCGAGCATATCGCCAATGACGGCGATGCGCCGCCCTCTCGGCCCGGGCTTGGCGGCGGCGAGCAGCCTGAGCGCCGCCCGCATCGAGGCGGGATTGGCGTTGTAGCTTTCGTCGATGATGGTCGCCTCACCGTCGGGCGTGGGCAACAGGAAGCGCTCGCCCCTGCCCTTCTGCGGCGAGAAGCGGCGAAGCGCCGCCGCGCAGGCGGCAAGATCGGCGCCGAGCGCATGCGCCGCAATGAGCGCGCCGAGCGCGTTCTCCGCCATATGCGCGCCGGGCGCGCCAAGCTCGAACATGAGTCCGCGGCCACACACGCGCGCGTTCACGCGCGAGCCGCCGCCGGCCGCCTCGACCTCAAGGAGCTGACCGTCGCAATCGGGTCCACGGCCAAAGCTCAGGATTCGCGCGTCGCGCGCCATCGCGGCTTTCATGAGCCGTTCGAATTGCGGCGCGTCGCGATTCAAGACCGCCGTTCCATCCGGTTCGAGGCCGAGAAAGATTTCGGCCTTCGCGTCGGCGATGGCTTCGATCGAACCGAGATGTTCGATGTGGACCGGGGCGATCGTCGTCACCAGGGCCGCGTGCGGCCGGGCCATGCGGGTGAGCGGCTCGATTTCGCCTGCGTGGTTCATACCAATCTCGACGACGCCGAAGCGGGCGTCCGCGGGCAGACGCGCCAGCGTCAGCGGCACGCCCCAATGATTGTTGTAGGACGCGGCCGAAGCGTGGGTTTGGCCGCAAGCCGCCAGCATAGCGCGCAGCATCTCCTTCACGGTCGTCTTGCCGGCCGAGCCGGTCACCGCGGCGATCCTCGCCTTCGACCGGGCGCGCGCGGCGACGCCCAGCCGCCCCATCGCGTGCAGCGTGTCCTCGACCGCGAACACCGGGCCGAAAGCCGCAAGCCCGGGCGCCCGTTCGCGCTTGACGACGGCGGCCGCCGCGCCCGCCTCGAAAGCGCGCGCGACGTGATCGTGACCGTCATGCGCGTCGCCCTTGATGGCGAAGAAGAGGTCGCGAGGCTCAAGGGTCCGGCTGTCGATCGAGACGCCGCCGACGGCGCCAAACGAAGCGCTCGGCTGGACGCCAAGCGCGGCGGTCAGTTCGGCCTCGCGCCACAGCGGACTCATCGCGCCTCCTTAAGCGCCGCGCGCGCCTCGTCAGCATCGGAGAACGGCAGCGTGGTCGCGCCGACGATCTGCCCCGTCTCGTGACCCTTGCCGGCGATGAGAAGCGCATCGCCGTCGCGAAGCATGGCGACGCCTTCCCGAATGGCGCGGGCCCTGTCGCCAATCTCGATCGCCGAGGGGGCGGCGGCGAGGATCTGCGCCCGGATCGAGGCCGGATTTTCGCTGCGCGGATTGTCGTCGGTCACGATCGCGACGTCGGCCGAGCGTTCGGCGATGGCGCCCATGATCGGACGCTTGCCAGGATCGCGGTCGCCGCCGCAGCCGAACGCGAGAACGAGACGGCCGCGCACGAAGGGCCTCAGCGCCGCGATCGCCTTCTCGAGCGCGTCAGGCTTATGCGCATAGTCGACGAACACCGCAGCGCCGCGCGCTTCCCCGATCCGCTCGAGGCGTCCGGGCGCGCCTTGGAGCGTCTGCAACGCCTCGAACACCGCGCCGGCCTCGCCGCCCGCGGCGATGCAAAGTCCGGCGGCGACCAACCCATTGGAGATCTGAAAGTCGCCGGGCAGCGGAAACCTCACGCGGACGCCGCGGCCGCGATATTCGACGTCGAGTGTCGAGGCCATCCCCTCACGCCGGGCGGCGCTCAGGCGGATCGTCTCGCCCTTCGCGCCGACGGTCATGACGTTGAGGCCCCGCGCGCGCGCCGCCTCGATCACCCGCGGGGCGATGGCGCTGTCGGCGTCGATCACAGCCGGCGCGCCGTCCGGCAGAAGGTCGCGGAACAGCCTGAGCTTGGCGTTGAGATAATCCTCGACCGTGGCGTGATAGTCCATGTGGTCGCGCGAGAGGTTGGTGAAGGCGCCCGCGGCGAGGCGCACCCCGTCGAGCCGCTTCTGGTCGAGACCGTGCGAGGAGGCCTCCATCGCAAGATTGGTCACGCCCATCGCGGCCAGCCGGTCGAGAAGCTCGTGCAGCGCGATCGGGTCCGGCGTGGTCAGCGATCCATAGACGGTGAGCGGCTTCGACACGACTCCGATCGTCCCGATCGAAGCGGCCTCCCGCCCGAGCGCGCTCCAGATCTGGCGGGCGAAGGCAGCGACCGAGGTTTTCCCGCTCGTTCCGGTGACCGCGACGATGGTTTCAGGCTGGCGCGGATAAAAGCGCGCGGCGGCGCGGGCCAGCGCGGCGCGCGCGTCGGCGACCCTGACGAAAGCGGCGGGGGCGGTCTCCGCCCAGCGCTCGGCCACGATCGCCGCCGCGCCCCTGCTCAAGGCCTCGCCCAGGTGGCTCAGGCCGTCGTCCTTCGCGCCCGCGAGCGCGAAGAAGACGTCGCCCTTGGCGGTCTTCCGGCTGTCGAACGCAAGACCCGCGACCGCGCGCTGGCTAAGCGTGCGGTCGGCGTCCTTGAGCTCGAGGATGTCGCCAAGCCGCCTCATCCCCTTGCGATCACTCCTTGCCGGTCCTGTCGGCGTCGGCTCCATACCCCAGCCGGGCGATGATTGGGAACGGCTGAGTTGGCGCTTCCTTCATCGGCGGCACGCCTTCGAGCGGCTCAACCCTGCGGATCAGCAAGCCGGCGGTGCGGCCGGCGTTATAGGCGGCGGTGTGAAAGCCGTAATCGCCCGGCAAGGACTGCGGATCGTCGTAGATGGTGAGGTAGAGGTATTTCGGCTTGTCGGCCGGGGTGATCGCCATGAAGGTGGTGAAAACCTTGTTCTGCGAATAGCGCCCGTGGATGATCTTGTCGGCCGTCCCGGTCTTTCCGCCGACGTAATAGCCGGGAATGTTGGCGAATCTCGCCGATCCGTGGGTCGCGTTGGAGCGCATGAGATAGCGCATCGATTCCGAGGTCTGCGCGCTGATCACCCGATGGCTGACCTTCTCCGCCTCCGCTTCGGTGCGCGGCAGGAAGGTCGGCGTCATCATCATGCCTCCGTTGACCAGGGCGCAGACCGCCATCACCGCCTGAATGGGGGCGACATTGAGGCCCTGGCCGAAGGCGATGGTCATGGTGTTGAGCAGCCCCCAGTGCTTGGGCACCAGCGGCTCGGCGCTCTCCGGCAATTCGGTGCGCAGCCGGTCGAGCTGGCCCATCTTCTTGAGGAACGCCTTGTGGCCCTCGACCCCCACCATCAGCGCCAGCCGCGCCGCGCCGATGTTCGAGGAATGGGTGAACACTTCCGGCACCGTGAGCACGCGATGGGTGGCGTCGAAGTCGTGAATGGTGAACCGCCCGTAGCGCAGGCTCTGGCGCGCGTCCACATGCGAGCCGAGCGTGACCTTGCCCGATTCGAGCGCCATCGCCAGCGACAGCGCCTTGAAGGTCGAGCCCATTTCGTAAACGCCGACATTGATCCGGTTGATCTTCATCGGATCGCGCATGTCGCCCGGGTCGTTGGGATCGAAGTCAGGCAGGGATTCGAGCGCGATCACTTCGCCGGTGTTGACATCGATGATCATGCCCGCCGCCGCCTTGGCGTGGTAGCGCGCGAGCCCATTGACCAGTTCGTCGCGCAGGGCGTGAGTCGCCTTGAGGTCGAGCGACAGGCGCACCGGTTTCAGCCGGTTGGGATCGACGGCGAAGCCGGGCACGTGCGGGTCGGTCAGGCTCTGTTCGTCGAGATATTTCTCCATTCCCGCGATGCCGACATTGTCCTCATCGACATAGCCGATCACATGGGCCCCGATCGGACCGTTCGGATAGACGCGCTTGTTTTCTGGGAGAAAGCCGATTCCGGGCAGGCCGAGGTGGAAGATCTCCGCCTGCTCCTTGGACGTGATATGGCGCTTGACCCAGATGAAGCCCTTCTTCGAGGACAATCGCTCGCGCAATTCCTTCGCATCGAGGTCGGGCAGCACCGCAGTGAGAAGCTCGGTCGCCTCGTCCGGGTCGATGATCCGGTTCGGCTCGGCGAACACCGACATGGTCTTTATGTCGGTTGCCAGGATGAGGCCGTTGCGGTCGAGCAGATCGGGCCTCGCGCCCGAGACCGCGCCATCGGCCGCAGTCTTCAGGGTCTCCGGCGGATCGTGGCTGAGGCCGAGCGCAAGCAGCTTCACGCCGAGCCCCGCAAAAGCCACCAGCAACCCAAGTGCGATGATGCGGACGCGGGCGGCCGAACGGTCGAGCCGGGTCGAAAGAAGCGCGCGCCCGAACGCCTTGAGCTTCGCCGTGCTTGGGCCCGCCGGCGCCGGACGCGCGACGGGCGGGTCGAGATCGACGCCGAAATTCTCCGGCAGGTAGCGTCTCAACCGGAGAATCGCGGCGTCAGCCAGGGCGTCCAGGGGCTTAAGCCGAGGCCGCGCCCGGGACGCGGGCTTCGCTGACGGGCCGGTCGTGCTCTCGGCCATTTTCTCACCTCGCGGGCGGAGTGGCGGCGGAGGCGGTTATCGCCGGGGTGGAATTGTCGGCGGTGAAGCCGAGCGATTCGAGGGCGCGGCCGATCGAGTCGACCTTTGGCTGAGCGTCGGGCAATTCATCGACGGTCGCGATCTGGCTCAAAGCCAGAGGCACGAGGCCGAGCTTCGAGTCGGCCAGCGCCTGAATCCGGTCGGGGCGCGCGAGATGGGCGTATTCGGCCCGCAGAAGAGCGATCGCGTCCTTCTCCTTGCCGATGAGATGGCGCGTCTTCACCAGTTGCTCCGAGGCGTAGATGGTGCGGTACTTCACTCCATAGACATAAGCCGCCGACCCGATCAGGGCGGCGATGGCGAACGCGTGCAGGATACGCCACATCGGCTTTATCTCCCCCTTCGCGCCGGCAGCCGGGCCAGCGCCTCGATTGATTCGTCTTGTCCCCCCGCCGGCATGGCCGTGCGAATCCCGAACCTGAGCTTGGCCGAGCGCGAGCGCGGGTTTGACCTCGCTTCCGCTTCGCTCGGCGTGATCGGCTGGCCGCGCGGAACCTCGAAAGTCGGCGCCGCTTCGGCCGGCTCGCCGGGCAAGAGGCGCGAGGCCGCCCGCCCGCGCCCCGAGCGGCGGGAAAGGAAAAGCTTGACGATCCGGTCCTCGAGCGAGTGGAACGTCACGACGACGAGCCGCCCGCCGGGCTTGAGGAGCCGCTCGGCGGCGCACAGCCCACGCACGAGTTCGCCCAGTTCGTCATTGACGGCGATGCGCAGCGCTTGAAACGTCCGCGTCGCCGGATGGGTCGCCTCTCCACGCGGGGCCGGGGCGACGCGGGCGATGAGCGAGGCCAGCTCCAGCGTCGAGGCGAACGGCTTTACCTTGCGATCGGCCACGATGGCGCGCGCGATTTTGCGCGCTGAGCGCTCCTCGCCGAAGTGAAAGAGGATGTCGGCGATCGTCTCTTCGTCCTCTTCACTGAGGATGTCGGCGGCCGAGCGCCCGGTTCCCCCCATGCGCATGTCGAGCGGCGCCTCGAAGCGGAAGGAAAAGCCGCGCTTAGGTTCGTCGAGCTGCATCGACGAAACTCCGACGTCGAACACGACCCCATCGGCCGCGCCGGCGCCGAGACGCCTCGCGATCTCGGCGAGATCGCCGAAGCGCGCCTCGACAAGCTGGAGCCGCCCACCGGACGAAGTTTTAAGCGCCTCGCCGGCTCGAATGGCCGAGGGATCGCGGTCGAGCGCGATCACCCTTGCGCCGCGCTCGAGAAGCGCGCGCGCATAGCCGCCGGCGCCGAAGGTGGCGTCGATGTAGAGGCCGCCGGCCCGCGGATCGAGCGCCTCGATCGCCTCGCCGAGCAGGACAGGAACATGGCCGGGCTCCGCGGCCATGGCGCGGGCGCTCATCATCCCGCCGCCCCCGGGAAGGCCTGGGCGTCGCGCTCCGCGCGCAGGCGCCGGACCCGCTCCCGCGCGGACTCGAGATGGGCCTGAAACCGCGCCGGCTGCCAGATTTGGAACTTGTGCCCCTGCCCGACAAACACCGCTTCGTCGCTCAACCCCAGAGCCGTCTTGAGCCGGGAATCGACAAAGACCCGGCCCTCCGCGTCGGGGCGCAAGACCTCGCTCATGCCGAGGAGCGCGGTGGCGAAGGCGTCGCGGGCCTGGGAATAGGGCGGCATCGTCTGAAGCAGCGCGTCGATCTCGGCGATGAGCGCGTTGCCGCCGCAGTCGAGCGCCGGCGCGTCGAGCGAGGGATAAACGTAGACGCCGGCGAAGCCGTCCCTGGCCAGCACCTGGCGGAAGGCGGCCGGAATCGAGATCCGTCCCTTGGCGTCGAAGCGATGGGTGAAATTCGAGAGAAATCGATCCACCAGACGCCCCTTCGTCGCGCGCGCGGGCTTGGGCCCGGCGCCTCTCAGCGCCGGGCGGCCGCGCGCGGGCGTGGTCAGTAGACGGGATAGCGTGGGATAGCATGGGAACCCATGGGGATCAATGTATTAGAGGCTTAAGGTTAATCTTGCGTTAGGACAGCGACGCTCTGCGGATTCTTCGCCGTTCGCCTGAGAAATCATGGGCCCGGGCGAGCGCGCCGCGCGCGGCCAAGCGAATCGCGCCTGCCGCTCCCTTATTAACAGACTGTGATCGGCGTCACGGCGCTTCGTCCGCCGGACCTTTAAAAACCGGGGCTATGGAACAGCGTGCTCCTGCGGACGCGGATTTGACGTTAACAATTCGTTACTTGATGCAACCACAATGAACGTCGTATTGTCACTGTAAAATCAGATAGGAAAGGCATGGTCGAAGGCATGGTCCCTGTCGTTCTTTTCTGGGGCGTCGGCTTCGCGGCCCTTGGCTGGCTTGTGTTCAAGATCGCCGAGCGGATGTGAAGGAATGGGTCATCCGCTTCGGACGTTAACTACGTGATCGAGTTGATGAGGAAACTGTCGTGACGATCGTCGCTGTAGGCGCCGCTGGCTGGTTCATCCTTCTGCTCTTGTGCGCCTACTCAAGGGCCCGCGAACGGCGGAGTTATACCAACGGCCGTTTGAATTGACTCGCAAGGGGGATTCCCGAATCGGCAAATCTCTGAATCGATAGGCGCTCTCGGGTGAGGAGCCGGATCGATGGGCAGGGCGGTGGCGATTGGGCGGTTGGATTTGACGGCGGAGGGGCTTCGCAGTGCGGCCTCGGTTGAGAAGGACGGGGCGGCGGCGCGTCGGATTTTGGCGCTGGCGCTCATTCTCGAAGGCGCGGACCGTGCGAGCGCGGCCCGAATTTGCGGGATGGACCGGCAGACGCTGCGGGACTGGGT
>DATNBG010000100.1:0-2672 GCA_035572075.1 Roseiarcus sp.
GGAGTCAAACCGCCCGGTCTCGAACAGTTTGTTCGCCGGGGCGCCGCCGCCGCACCAGCGAAAGTATGGGCAGGCGCGTTCGCACCCGCGAACGCCCGCCTGGATCTCGCCGTTGATCGTGGCGAACCGCGGTTCAATGGCGATGTCCGAAAGGCGATGCGAGTCGACGCGCCCGAACGCGAACGATTCGAAGCGCGGGCTTCGGGCGCCGAGCAACTCCGGAGAAAACGTCGACACGGCCCCATCGACGCTGACGCTCACGATCGCGAATGGGACGTTCTGTTCGTCGACGACGGGCTCGTCGAGAAGAACCACGCCCAGCGCGCTTTCAAGCTCGCGCACTTTGAGGCGTTCAGGCGAATTCCAGACCAGATCGAAGAAGCGCCGGATGAAGCGGCGGAACCTGGCCTCGGTCCCGGCGAGGGACGAGCTCGCGTGGGCCCCTTCAATCTCCTCGACATTGAATCCGACTTCCCGAATCCCGCTGCTGACGTAGAAGTCAAACAGCTCGTCGGGCATGTCGAGCGCGCGCTCGGTCAGGACCGTGATGACATGGAAGGGAACCCCCTGCTCCTCAAGGAGGCGGGCCGCGCGCATCGCGCCGGCGTGGGTCCCTCCGCCGCGCCGCGTCCGACGGTTCGCGTCATGCAGGTCCGCCGGCCCGTCGATGCTCAGTCCGACCTTCGCCTTCGTTCGCGCGAGGAAGCGCGCCCAGGCCTCGTCGAGCATGAGGCCGTTGGTCTGGAAGCAGTGCCCGATCTCCACGCCCGCCGGACGGCGCGCCGCGATCAGCTCGAACGCGCTCTCGTACCATTCGAGCGGAACGACGAGCGGCTCGCCTCCGTGCCAGGCGACCTCGAGGCGCGGGCCAACGAGCCCGCTGCCGAAAACGAGCGAACAGGCCCGGTCCAGGGTCGCAAGGCTCATCCGAGCCCTCGACTGGCGGTCCGACAGGTAACAATAGGCGCAGTCGATATTGCAGAACGGCGTGGGCTGGAGAACGAGAAGCCTCAGACCCAGCTCCCTATCAGGGCGGGGGGCCATGGGTGTCGCTCCCCCGCTAGCGATTCCGCCACTGCGCGATCTTCATTTCGGGACCGAGCCGGTCGCGGAGCCCCGGCGGGCCGTTCTTCTCGATTATGGCCGCCACCGACGCGACGCGAGCGGAGACGCCCCGCTCCAGGCTCTCCGGGTTGACCGGCGGCGCGCTCGCAAGCGCGCCAGTCGCGGAGATCGAGGCGATCAGGACGACCAGCGAGCCGATCGCCGCCCCTCCCGATGATGATGGATGGGTCTTGAGCACGGAATTTCCTCCAAAATCAACTTGCTAAAAGACAATGCGGACCCATGGCCGCAAGGCCAAGGGATCACAAATGTTCACAGCCGTCTGTGATTTGCGTCACAGTCCGTCAGCTTCTGCTTGACGTTCGAGGCTCAAGCCTGTGGAAGCATCGCGGCCGTTGAGCGACATCGCCCAGCCGGGCGGCCCGCCGCCCAGCCCCCGCCGCGGACAGGAGGCGCTCTCATTCGAGGAGGTCCGGCTCGGCCTTGACGATGCGCGCGTAGAGCGGCTGGAACTGGAACCAGCCGGCGAAGGGATTGCCGGTGATCTTATAGGCCTGCGCGGCGGCCTCAGGCGAAATCTGTTTCAGGGTCTCGCCCGGCTTCAGCGCCGCCTCGGCGATAAGCTGCACCTGGCAGGAGCGCTCCATGGTGATGAACCACCACACCGCCTCGTCGACCGTTTGGCCGACGGTGAGGAGGCCGTGGTTGCTGAGGATCGCGGCCTTCATCTTGCCGATCGCGTTGGCGATGCGCTGGCCCTCGTCGAGTTCGACCGCGACGCCGCCGAAATCGTCGTAGAGCGCATGATCCTCATAGAAGGCGCAGACGTCCTGGGTGATCGGCGCGAGCTTCCGCCCGAGCGTGGAGAAGGCGCGGCCATAGGTCGAGTGGGAATGGGCGGCGGCGACCGCGTCCGGGCGCTGGCCATGGACGCGCGAATGGATGACGAAGGCGGCGGTGTTGACCGGATAGGCGCCCTCGACGACGTTTCCCTTGTGGTCGCAGCGGATCAGGTTCGAGACCTTGACCTGGCTGAAATGGACGCCGAACGGATTGACCCAGAAGGTGTCCTTGAACTCGGGATCGCGCGCGGTGATGTGGCCCGCGACCCCCTCGTCGAAGCCGAATTTCGAAAACAGCCGGAAGCCTGCGGCGAGCCGCTGCTTGCGGTGCAGCCGCTCCTCGGCGTGGGTGGCGAATTTCGGCGGCGCGGGCAGTTTGCCCATGAGCGCGGCTGGATCGGCTTTGGTTTCCTTGGCCTGGACGTTCATGATGGCTCCTCCCGCATGGGTTCGGGTGGCTCAGGAGCATAAGGCCAATCGCCGGGCGCGTCAGCAAGGCATATGAATGGGAGCGGGCCGGAACGGGACGGCGCCGGATCGTCCCTTGCCCTCGGGCGCGTAACGCGTTACGCTGCGCCTCTCGATGCTCGCCGAGGCGATCGAATGTCCGGACCGGCCGAACGCATGAGACAGATGCGCGAGCGGCGCCGCAGGCGGGGCGTGCGCGAACTGCGCATCCTTGTCCCGGACTCGCGCCTGCCCTCGGTTCGCCGGCGGGTGGCCGATCAGGTCGCCCGCCTCATTCCGAGCCGCGAGGCCGAGGCG
>DATNBG010000101.1:0-3899 GCA_035572075.1 Roseiarcus sp.
CGCACACCCCCGTTCGCCGACTGGCCGATGAAGGCGCGCGTCGCGGTCCAGTTCGTCGTCAATTACGAGGAGGGCGGCGAGAACAACATTCTCCACGGCGACGCCGCCTCGGAAGCGTTCCTGTCCGAGATCGTCGGCGCCTCGCCCTGGCCGGGCATGCGGCACATGAACATGGAGTCGATCTACGAATACGGCTCCCGGGCCGGCTTCTGGCGCCTGCATCGCCTGTTAACCGAGCGCTCGGTTCCGGTCACCGTCTATGCGGTGGCGATGGCGATGGCGCGCAATCCCGAGGCGGTCGCGGCGATGAACGAGGCGGGCTGGGACATCGCCACCCACGGCCTCCGCTGGATCGACTATCGCGATACACCGCCCGAGGTCGAGGCGCGCCACATCGCCGAGGCAGTGCGCATCCATACCGAGGTCGCAGGCGCCCGGCCGCTCGGCTTCTATCAGGGCCGCTCGTCGATCAACACCATCCGGCTCGGCATGGAAGAGGGCGGCTTCGTCTATTGCGCCGACACTTACGCCGACGATCTGCCGTACTGGCTCGAAGGGCCGCGCGGCCCGCAGCTTATGACCCCCTACACGCTCGATTCGAACGACATGCGCTTCGCCAGCCCGCAGGGCTTCAACAGCGGCGACCAGTTCTACGCCTATCTCAAGGATTCGTTCGACACGCTCTACGCCGAAGGCGTCGTGGCGCCGAAGATGCTGTCGATCGGGCTCCATTGCCGCCTCGTTGGCCGGCCCGGGCGGGCGGCGTCGCTGGCGCGATTCGTCGACTATGTGAAGAGCCACGAGCAGGCCTGGATCGCGACCCGGCTCGACATCGCCCGCCATTGGATCGCCAAACACCCCCCGCCCGGCGGCTGGATACCGTCCCGGCTCACCCGGACGCTGTTCGTCGAGCGGTTCGGCGGAGTCTACGAACACTCGCCCTGGATCGCGGCGGCGGCCTACGACGCGGGCCTCGCGGGCGCCGACACGGCCGAAGGCTTGGCGAAGGCGATGGCCGCCGCGGCAGCCAAGGGGAGCGAGAGCCAGAAGCGTGCGCTGATCGGGGCCCACCCGGATCTGGCCGGCAAGCTCGCTCAAGCCAGGACGCTCACCGCTGACTCGACGCGCGAGCAGGCGAGCGCCGGGCTTGACCGGCTCACGCCCGAGGAGTTGCGTCAGTTCACTGAACTCAACGACGCCTACCGCGCCCGCTTCGGCTTTCCCTTCATCATGGCGGTCAGGGCCAAGAGCAAGGCCGACATCCTCGCCGCCTTCCGCCGCCGTCTCGCCAACGACGCCGACGCCGAGGCGAAGACCGCGCTCGCCGAGATCGACCGGATCGCCGCGCTGAGACTCAAGGACATCCTGCCTTGAGCCCGCCCGCCCGCGTCATCCGCGGCCGCATCCTCTCGTTCACCGACGATCCGGCGGTCGGTGGCTCGCGCTCTTATTCCCTCATTGACGACGGCGCCGTTCTCGTCGCTCACGGCAAGATCGAGGCGGTGGGCGAAGCGAGCGACATTCTCGCTCGCGCGCCGCGGGGAGCGGCCATCGACGACCACCCGGGCTCATTCATCACGTCCGGATTCATCGACGCTCATATCCACTATCCGCAGACCCAGGTGATCGGCTCCTACGGCGCGCAACTGCTCGACTGGCTCAATGCCTATACCTTTGTCGAAGAGCAGAAATTCGCCGATCCCGCCCATTGCGCCCGCGTCGCCGCGTTCTTTCTCGACGAGCTTTTCCGTTCGGGCACCACGACGGCAATGGTCTATTGCACGGTGCATCCCGAGTCCGTCGAGGCGTTCTTCGCGGAGGCGGAAGCTCGTGGGGCGCGGATGATCGCCGGCAAGGTGATGATGGACCGCGACGCACCGGAAGGACTCCGGGACACCGCCGAGCGAGGCTACGATGAAAGCAAGGCCCTGATTGAGCGCTGGCGCGGCCGGGGCCGGCTCGACTACGCGATCACCCCCCGCTTCGCGGTGACCTCGACGCCAGCGCAACTCGAGGCCGCCGGGGCGCTGAAGCGCGAGTTCCCGGACAGCTATGTCCAGACCCACGCCAACGAGAACAAGGCGGAGATCGCCCGCGTCGCGGAACTGTTTCCCGAGGCGAAGACCTATATCGACGTTTACGCGCGGGCCGGGCTTCTTGGGCCCCGTTCGGTGATCGGCCACTGCATTCATTTGCAGGAGAGCGAGGTCGCCGCGCTCGCCGGGAGCGGCTCGGTCGCCGCGTTCTGCCCGACGTCGAATCTGTTTCTCGGCTCCGGCCTGTTCGATCAGGCGCGGCTCGCCCAAGCGGGCATCAGGATCGCGCTTGCGACCGACGTTGGCGGGGGCACCAGCTATTCGATGCTGCGCACCGCCGCCGAGGGCTACAAGGTGCTGCAGCTCAACGGCCAGACATGGCCGGCGCTCGAGGCCTTCTATCGCATGACGCTGGGAAACGCCCGGGCGCTCGGCCTCGCCGACCGGATCGGATCGATCGAGCCCGGCAAGGAGGCCGACATCATCGCACTCGACCCGAGGGCGACGCCCGCGCTCGCGCACCGGATGGAGACGGCCGGCGGCGATCTCAAGGTCGAGCTTTTCGCGCTGCTCATGCTCGGCGACGACCGCGCGGTGCGCCAGACCTATGTCGCGGGTGAGCCGCGGAAGGCAGGCGGCGAGTGAGACGCTGAGGCTGTCTTTCCGGTCAGAGGGTCACTGGGCCGTTATGCGAGCGCCAGCCATTCATGCCCCCGGCAAAGTGCTTCACATCATTCCGGCCGATCGCCCGCGCCTTCATCAGCGCGTTGCGCGAGCGTCCGCCGGCCTGACAGATGAGAACCACCGGCTTTCCTTCCGGCAGATCCTTGGGATCGAAAGACGACGTCGGCAGGTTGAGGGCGTTCGGAATGTGGCCCGCGGCGAATTCGTGCGGCTCGCGGACGTCCACCACCGCCCAGGCGTTGGTTCCGACCGCCTCCTCCAAATCGCCGAAATCGACAACGTCCGGATCGGAGCCGGCGCCGAAGCGTGAAGACATGGACATCGTTTCTCCCCAGGTCATGCGGCGCCGGCCTTCGGCGTGAATTGCGCATAAGGCGCTCGGCGCATGGCCCGCATGGATCGCCGCAGGGCCCGCCCCCATATAGACCGGGAGGTCCGGCGTTTCGAGGGTTTCCCCGCGCGTTGCGCCGCAGTCGGCTAGCGCCTCGAGGCGGAAACGGGCCGCACCGCGCCGCCGGGACCTGCATGCACGACCGGACCTCTCGCCAATTGCCCTCAGGGGTAGCGGGCCGCAAGAAAGGCGCTGGCGACCTGCTCATCGATCCGGCGGGGCACCGGAACAACGCAGTCGCTCGCGGCGACTTGCCCAAGCGCGATGGCCTCGAGGCAGCGCGCCTGCAATGCAAACCCAAGGTCCATCGATTCGATCGAATTGCCCATCGGCCGCGGCCCCGCGAGGTTGACCATGTGGCCGCCGGCCAGAACGCGAATCCGTCGGCCGTCCGCGAGCGTCAGTTCCTCGATCCCGTCCGCGAAACTGGTTCGGCGCGTCACCGCTGGCGCCGAGGCCATCGCCTCCGCCTCGATCTCGACCGGGAAATGTCCGGCGTTGGCGAGGATCGCGCCGTCCTTGAAGAGAGGCAGATCCGCCGGGCCGATGACGCCGCGCGCGCCGGTCACGGTTATGACGAGGTCCGCGCCGGCAAGCGCGACCTCGCGGCCTGGCGCGTCATAGCCGTCGAGATGGGCTTCGAGCCGCCTCACGGGATCGCGATCGACGACGCTGACCCTGGCGTTGGCGGCTCGAAAATTGGCCGCGACCCCGCGCCCGCAGGCGCCATAGCCGAACACCGCGACACGCTGCCCGTTGGTCACCCGGTTGGTGATCCGAAGATAGGA
>DATNBG010000102.1:0-4883 GCA_035572075.1 Roseiarcus sp.
AACATAAGCATGCTTATAATATAGTGAGTTGGCTTATGCAAGGCGTCGGGCGAAAATAAGTCGCGATCCGGCGCCGCAGCCGCCGCACGACGCGAGAAGCGCGAACCTAAAGGGGGCCGTAAGGCACTGAAAATACTGGGGCCGCGAACCTAAAAGGAACCTAGCGGCCGGGGCGCCCGCTTGGCCGGCGCCTATCAGCTCCCCCGATAGGTCGAATAGCTCCACGGCGAGACGATGAGGGGCACGTGATAATGGGCCTTTGGGTCGGCGACGGCGAACCGGATCGGAATGAGATCGAGGAACGGCGGGTCGGCTATCTTCGCGCCGAGCCTGCGGAAATAATCTCCGGCGTGGAAGACGAGTTCGAACCGGCCCGCGCGCGCTTGGGTTGCGCTCAGGAGCGGCTGGTCGGTGCGGCCGTCCGCATTGGTCAGGACATCGGCGATGAGCTTGCGCTCGCGCTCGTCCGCCAACTCGTAGAGCTCGACCCGCACGCCCGCCGCCGGCCGGCCACTCGTCACGTCGAGGACATGGGTCGTAACGCCCGCCAAATCCTGCTCCCCTGGCGCTAAAGCCCGCCCTTCTACCGCGGCGGCCGAAGCGCGTCCAACGCGCTCAGGCTCCATGCGCGGGCCGCATGCCTGCGGCGCAATAGGCCGCGATTGCCAAGTCTGTTGGCGCGTGAGAAGACTGCGACGCGCTTGCGACTTTCGTAGGGGCGAGCAGGAGGACGGCCGCTGTGGACGACAGGGTCAAGGACCAATCCGACGAGACCGGCGAATGGCTGGACGCGCTCGATTCGGTCGAGGCCTTCGAGGGAATCGGCAAGGTCGACGACATCCTGGAGGCGGTGGTCACGTCCGCGCGGCGCAAGGGGGCGAAGCTGCCCTTCGCCGCCAACACCGCTTACGTCAACACCATTCCCCCCGAGGCCCAGCCGCCCCATCCGGGCAATCGCCAAATCGAGCAGCAGATTCGCCGCTATGTGCGCTGGAACGCCGCCGCGATCGTGGTCAAGGCGAACAAGGAATCCTCCGAGCTCGGCGGCCATATTGCGAGCTTCCAGTCGGCCGCGACCCTCTATGACACCGGCTTCATGCATTTCTGGCATGCCGCCAACGAGGCCCATGGCGGCGACCTGATCTATCTCCAGGGCCATAGCTCGCCGGGCTTTTACGCGCGCGCCTTCATCGAGGGCCGTCTCAGCGAAGAGCAGCTCACGAACTTTCGCCAGGAGGTCGGCCGCAAGGGTCTCTCCTCCTATCCGCACCCCTGGCTGATGCCGGATTTCTGGCAGTTCCCGACCGTGTCGATGGGTCTCGGGCCCTTGATGGGGATCTATCAGGCCCGGTTCCTGCGCTATCTGCACGGGCGCGGGCTCGCCGACACGGCGCCGCGCAAGGTCTGGGTGTTCTGCGGCGACGGCGAGATGGACGAACCGGAATCGCTCGGCGCGATCTCGCTTGCCGGACGCGAGAAGCTCGACAACCTGATCTTCGTCATCAATTGCAACCTCCAGCGGCTCGACGGACCGGTGCGCGGCAACGGCAAGATCGTGCAGGAGCTCGAGGCCGATTTCCGCGGCGCGGGCTGGAACGTCATCAAATGTCTGTGGGGCTCGGGCTGGGACGCGCTTCTCGCCAAGGACAAGGCCGGAAAGCTGCGCCAGGTGATGATGGAATGCGTCGACGGCGAATACCAGGACTTCAAGTCGAAGGACGGCGCCTATATCCGCAAGCACTTCTTCGGCCGCTATCCCGAGACGGCGGCGATGGTCGAGGACTGGACCGACGACGAAATCTGGGCGCTGACCCGTGGCGGCCATGACCCGATCAAGGTCTACGCCGCTTACAAGGCGGCGGTCGACCACAAGGGGCAGCCGACCGTCATCCTCGCCAAGACCGTCAAGGGCTATGGAATGGGCGCGGCCGGCGAAGGGCAGATGATCGCTCATCAGGCCAAGAAGCTCGGGCACGACGCGCTCAAGGCCTTCCGCGACCGGTTCCACATCCCCGTCTCCGACGCGGACCTCGACAAGATTCCCTTCCTTCGGTTCCCCGAAGACAGCGAGGAGCACAAATATCTGCATGAGCGGCGCGCGGCGCTTGGCGGCTATCTCCCGTCGCGCCGGAGGAAGGTCGAGCCGCTGCCGGTTCCCCCGCTCTCGGCCTTCGACGCGCTGCTCAAGGCGACCGCCGAAGGGCGCGAGATTTCGACCACCATGGCCTTTGTCCGGATCCTCACCGCGCTCCTGCGCGACAAGGATATTGGCCCGCGCGTGGTTCCAATCGTGCCCGACGAGAGCCGCACCTTCGGCATGGAAGGCCTGTTCCGCCAGATCGGCATTTTCAGCCAGGTCGGTCAGCTCTATCGGCCGCAGGACGCCGACCAGCTCATGTATTACCGCGAGGATCCGAAGGGCCAGATCCTCCAGGAGGGCATCAACGAGCCCGGCGCCATGGCCTCCTTCATGGCCGCGGGCACGTCCTATTCGACGTCCAACGTGCCGATGATCCCCTTCTACATCTATTATTCGATGTTCGGTTTCCAGAGAGTCGGCGACCTCGCCTGGGCTGCGGGCGACATGCGCACCCGCGGCTTCCTGATCGGCGGCACGTCCGGCCGCACCACGCTGAACGGCGAGGGTCTCCAGCACGAGGACGGCCACAGCCACGTCCTGGCCTCGACCATTCCCAACTGCGTCACCTACGATCCGACCTACGCCTACGAGCTCGCCGTCATCATCCATCATGGGCTCGAGCGGATGTATGCGAACAACGAGGATGTCTACTATTACATCACGACGCTGAACGAGAATTACCCTCATCCGGCGCTGCCCGAGGGCGTGGAAGAAGGCATTCTCAGGGGCATCTACAAGCTGCAGGATGTTCCGGCGAAAGGCAAAGCGCCGGGGCCCGACCTCAAGGTCCGCCTGCTCGGTTCCGGCTCCATCCTGCGCGAGGTCGAGGCGGGGGCTGAACTGCTCGCCGAGGAGGGCGTCTCCTGCGAGGTCTACAGCGTGACCAGCTTCACCGAGCTTCGCCGCGAGGCGCTGGACGTCGAACGCTGGAACATGCTGCATCCGGAGGCCGACCCGAAGGTCCCCTTCATCACCCGCGTTCTGTCGGGCGGGACAGGGCCGGTCGTCGCCTCGACCGATTACATCAAGGCGCTGGCCGACGGCGTTCGCTCCTATGTGCCCGCTCGCTACAAGGCGCTCGGAACGGACGGCTTCGGACGCTCGGATTATCGCCGCCGTCTGCGCTCGTTCTTCGAGGTCGACCGCTACCACGTCTCGGTCGCCGGCCTGAAGGCGCTTGCCGACGAACAATTGCTGCCCAGCCGGCGCGTCGCGGAGGCGATCGCGAAATACGGCATCGATCCCGAAGGGCCGAATCCGGCGCGAAGCTGACGTCCCGGCATCCCACAACAAACAATTCGCGGAGGAGAAGCGCGGGTGGCGAAAATCGACGTGAAGGTCCCCGATCTCGGCGACTTCAAGGACGTGCCGGTCATCGAGGTGCTGGTCAAGCCCGGCGACGCCGTCAAGGTCGATCAATCGCTGATCACCCTCGAAAGCGACAAGGCGACGATGGACGTGCCCTCGCCGGCCGCGGGGCGGGTGGCCGAGATCGTGGCGAAGGTCGGCGACAAAGTGTCGATGGGGACGCTGATCGCGCGCCTCGAAGAGGTGGGCGAGGCGCCGAAGGCCGAAGCCGCCCCCGCGAAGGCCGCGCCGGCGCCCGGGGCCCCGACCAAGGCGCCGCCTGCGGCCCCGGCCAAGGCGCCGCCCGCGGCCGCGAAGGCTCGGGAGATCGACATCGCCATTCCCGATATCGGCGATTTCAAGGACGTGCCGGTCATCGAAATTCTGGTCAAGGAAGGCGACACGGTCGAGGCCGAACAGCCGATCCTGACGCTCGAAAGCGACAAGGCGACGATGGACGTGCCCTCGCCGGCGGCCGGCAAGATCGCCAGGATCGCCGTCAAGGTCGGCGACAAGGTGTCCATGGGCTCGGTGATCGCGAAGCTCGATGCGGGACCGGCCGCGCCGGTCCCGTCGGGTGAGGAGGACGAGGCCGAGGCGAAGGAAGAGGAGGACGCGGCCGAAGCGCCCGAAACATCGCCGGTCGCGCCGCGCGATCTGCCGCCCGCGCCGCCGAAGGCCGCCGCGAGCCCGGCGCTCGCCGATTTCACCGGCGTGTTCGCCGGCCCCGCGGTTCGCCGGCTCGCGCGCGAACTCGGCCTCGACCTCAATCAAATCAGGGGGACGGGCGAGAAAGGCCGCATCACCCGCGAGGACGTGAAGGCGGCGCTCGCGGCCCCAGGCGCCGTCGCCGGCGGCGCCCTGCCGGCGATCCCGGCCGTCGACTTCGCCAAGTTTGGACCGATCGAAACCGTGCCGCTCTCCCGGATCAAGAAAATCTCCGGGCCGCGCCTGCGCGCCTCCTGGGTGAACGTGCCGCATGTCACTCATTGTGACGAGGCCGACATCACCGATCTCGACGTCTTCCGCAAAGCTCTCGACGAGGAGGCGAAAAAGGACAAATCGAAGCCCTATCGCGTCTCGCTGCTGCCGCTCCTCATGCGCGCCACGGTCGCGTCGCTGAAAGCCTTCCCCACCTTCAACGCCGCTCTTGGGTCCACGGGCGACTCCCTGATCCTGCGCCGCTATTGGCATATCGGCGTCGCGGTCGACACGCCCGACGGCCTGGTCGTCGCGGTCATCAAGGACGTCGATAAGAAGGGCGTCATCGAGCTTGCCCGGGAACTCGGCGCGCTCTCCGAAAAGGCGCGCGCGGGCAAGCTCGCGCCCAACGAAATGCAGGGCGCGACCTTCACCATCTCCTCGCTCGGGGGGATAGGCGGCACGGCGTTCTCGC
>DATNBG010000103.1:0-4037 GCA_035572075.1 Roseiarcus sp.
CTCGACATGCTTCAGACCGTCGTGCGCCCCGGCGCGCCCGCGGTTCGAACCACGTCCTCCCCCATTCGCATTGACGGCCAGCGCAGGCATTGCTCCGCCGCCGCGCCGCGCATCGGCGAACACACCGATGCGCTGAAGGCGGAAATGGGACTCTGACGATGGCGAGCGACGGAGGCGCGCGGTGAAATTTCTTGTCACGGGCGGCGCGGGATTCATCGGCGCTTCCGTCGTGCGCAATCTCCTCGAGCGCGGCGTCCCGGTGGTGATCGGCGAGTTGAAGCCGGACGAGACGGTCCTTGCCTCGCTCAAGGGCGCCGAAGTCGAGCGCATGGACGTCGCCGACGCGGCTTCGGTCGAAGCGGTCTTCGCCCGCCATCGCGACCTCACGCACTGCATTCATCTTGCCTATCTCATGAGCGCCGAGGTCGAGGCCGACATGGCGCTTGGGGTCAGCGTCAACGTGCTCGGCATGGTCAACATGTTCGAGGCCGCCGTGCGCCACAAGCTCGCTCGGCTCGTGTTCACCAGTAGCGAGACCGTCTACGGCGCCGAGCAGAAGGTCTATGGCGACCGGCCGGTCGTCGAGGACGACTATTGCGGGCCGGGAGACCATTTCTTCACCTATGGCGTGATGAAGATCCTCGACGAATTCATGGCGCGCAAATACGTCGCCAAGCACGGGATCAGCATCGCCTGCACGCGGCCGGCCGTCGTGTTTGGCCACGGCCGCAAGCGCGGCTCGGTCTTGTGGGCGGAGGCTTTCGCGACCGAGCCCGCGCTCGGGCGGACCGCGAAACTGCCCTTTTCTAGGGCTTCGCGCGACACCTGGGTCTACAAGGACGATTGCGCGGAGCAGCTCATTCGCCTTGCCCTGAAACCGTCGCTCTCTCATTTTGCGTACAACAACGGCGGCGCGAGCGTGACGGCCGAGGAGCTGGCGGCGGCCGTGCGCCATTGGCTGCCCGAAGCCCGGTTCGAATTCGACGAGACGAAACCGAGGACGCCGCTCATCGACCGGCAGGACGGCGCGCGGATCGAGAAGGAAACCGGCTTCGTCCCGCGCCCGCTTCAAGACGGCGTGCGCGCGCATATCAACGAAGCGCGTAAGGAGGCGGGCCTTAGCCCGTTGTGAGAATGCCCCGATATCGCAACACCGTCGTCGGCAGCTATCCGCGCCCGACCCAAGCGGCCGACACGATGAAGAAGCCGACGCTCACCGAGGCCGAGACCGACGAGATGGTGCGCTGGGCGGCCAAGGACCAGAGCGATCTCGGCCTCGACGTCATCACCGACGGCGAGGCCTATCGCGAGAATATGTACTATTTCTACCAGAAGCGCGTTGACGGGGTCACGTTCGAAAACATGCCGCGCCTCACGTTCGGCGACGCGGGGTTCGGGATCGAATGTCCGCGGGTGATCGGACCAATCGAGAACCCGCGCTTTCGTCTCGCACATAATTGGAAGCTCGCCCGCGACGCAGCGCCGGCCGGCGTTCGCGTCAAGCAGACGGTGACCGGCCCGCACGTGCTGACCCGTTTCAGCGTCAACGAGCGGAAGGACCTTTATCCCGACGATCAGGCCCTTTGCCGCGCCTGGGCGGGCGTCCTCAAACAGGAGCTTGACGAGGTCATCGCCGCAGGCTGCGCCGACGTTCAGTTCGACGAGCCGATGTGGACCGAAGCGCCTCAGCAGAGCGAGTGGGCGGCCGAGATTCTGGGCGAGCTGATCGAGTCGCTGCCCAAAACTGTCCGGGTCGGATTGCACGTTTGCGGCGGCAATCCGCGGCGCAAGCGCGTCTACTTCACCAAATACACCGATCTCGCGCCCGCCTTTCGCAAAATGGAGATCGACGAGGTGCTGCTCGAGCACTGCACTTTGAGCTACGATCTGATGGACTTGTGGAAGCTCTGGGATTTCAAGGGCGATCTCGGCCTCGGCGTCATCGATCAGCGCAGCGACGACATCGAGACGATCGACGTGATCGGAAAGCGCGTCGAGCCCGCACTGAAGCATTTTCCGCGCGAGCGCCTGATCCTGACAAGCGAGTGCGGCTTCGGCCACGTTCCGCTGGACATCACCCGCCGCAAGCTCGCTGCTCTCGTCGAGGCCTCCCACAAGCTTTGAGTGCCGGCGGCGCAGCGCCGCTCAGATGCTGGCGCGGACGTGAGGCTCGCGTCCGTAGAGTGACACGAGCGCGAGGATCAGCGCTCCGAGCGCGGCCTCCACCATGGCGGGCGACAGGCCGAGGCCTATAAGGAGCGTGTTGATCTCGGTCAGGACCAAAGCGCCGGCGGCGGTCCCGATGAGCCCGCCCCGGCCGCCGACCAGCGTCGTCCCGCCGATCACCACGGCGGCGATGGTCTGAAACAGGTAGGGCTGCCCGACGTCGCCATAAGCCGAGCCAGTGAACCCCAAGAGCAGCACGCCGGCCATGGCGGCGAACAGGCCGCTCAGCGCATAGGTCGCCGTCCAGATCGCGCGCGGCGAGATGAGCGCATAGGGCGCGGCCTGCGGATTGGAGCCTACCGCATAGAGCCGCCGCCCGAACGGCGTTCTCTCTAACACCAGCGTCAAGAGCGCCAAAAGGACGAGGAATGACGGAATGAGCCAGGGGACCGGAAGGGGCCCGGCATGGCCGCCGATCGACACGAATTTGGTGACCGCGTCCGGCGCCGAGCCGGCCGGGAATCCCGCCGTCCACAGGAGCACCGCCCCCTGGACAGCGGTGCCGACGCCGAGCGTCACGATCAGCGGATGAACGCCGAGGCTCGAGGACAGCGCGCCGTTGAACGCGCCTATAGCAAGAGCGAGGACGCCGACGATGAGGCAGACAAGAGCGAAGTTCACGCCGTCGCCGTAGAGCTGCGCCGCGACGACATTGGCGAAGCCGATCACGAAAGGCGTCGACAGGTCGATGCCGCCGATCAGCACCACCAGCGTCTGGCCGATCGAGGCGACGCCGAGCAGCGAAGCAAGCACCAGCATCGAGCGAATCGTAAATTCGCTGCTGTAGCCCTCGATGAGAATTGAGCCCACGAGCTGCAGGGCCAAAGCCAGCACGATCGCGGCGGCGACCCGCTGTCCCGTCGCGCCAAGCCGGCCGATCATCGGGCCATCCTGCGGTCGATCATGGCTGTCAGGCCATTGAGGGAGATCGAAGCGACGAGGATCAGTCCATAGGCGATCTGGAGGACGAAGGTCGAGACGTTGAAATAGGTGAGCGCGCTCTGGAGCAGAAAGATGTCGGAGGCGCCGATCACGGCAGCGAGCATGCCGCCCCGGCCGCCCGCCAGGCTGACGCCGCCCAGGGCGACCGCGGAAATCGAGAGAAGCGTGAAGCCCGGCCCGACATTGGGGTCCGCCGAGCCGATCAGCGCCGTCAGCAGCAGTCCGGCCATTCCGGCGAAAACGCCGGCGAGGCAATACGACAGGAACCGGACCAGGGCGACCGGGACGCCCGCGGTATAGGCGGCGCGATCGTCGCTGCCCACCGCCATGAGTTGGTCGTAGTAAGGAAGCTGCTTGAGCCCGAGCCACGCCGCGGCGAGTGCGAGCAGAGGAACAATCGAAAGCTCGCCGGACAGGCTTTGAATCCAGTGCGGGACGGTCCCGGTCGGGGCGGGGACGATGGTGAGGGTCAAGCCGGTGAAGATGAGGTAGGTTCCAAGCGTCGCCACGATCGGCTGGATCCGCACCAACACCGCGAGGAGCCCATTGAGCGCGCCCGCGGCGGCGCCGATGGCCAGCGCCGCTGGAACCACCGCCCACGGCGACGAGATCCCGGCGTCGGCGATGAGCGTCTGCACGATCAGCGCGTTGACCAGCCCCATGAGCGGCCCGATGGACACGTCGATGCCGCCCCGGCCGCCGAGGATCGCGGGCATCGCCGCGATCGACGCCGCGATCAGCGGAGCGGCGAGGCCGATCGTGGCGCCCCAGGCGCCGGGCGCGAAACGAGCCGGATTGAGCAGGACGTTCACCGCGAGCAACGCAACGAACAGGGCGAGCGCGAAGCCGGTCTCGCGCCGTTCGGCGAG
>DATNBG010000104.1:0-5953 GCA_035572075.1 Roseiarcus sp.
AGGAGCGTGACCGCGTCCTCGGGGCTCTTGAGACCCACGAAGGCCGTCGCCCGCGCCCGCGGATTGGGAAAGAGCCGGAGCGAGGCGGCGGTGACAATGCCGAGCGTCCCCTCGGCGCCGATGAAGAGGCTCTTCACGTCGTAGCCGGTGTTGTCCTTGCGCAGCTTGCTCAACGCGTTGACGATGCGCCCGTCGGCGAGGACCGCCTCGACCCCGGTCACCAGGTCGCGGGTATTGCCGTAGGCGATTACGGTCACGCCGCCGGCGTTGGTCGAGACGTTGCCGCCGATGGTGCAGGTTCCTTCCGAAGCGAGCGACAGCGGGAACAGCCGGTCGGCGGCTTGCGCCGCGGCCTGAGCTTCGGCGAGCGTGACGCCCGCTTCGCAGATCATCGCGTCGGCGTCGAGGTCGACCTCGCGGACCGCTCGCAGGCGCTGGGTCGAGAGGATGATCTCCGCGCCGCTCGAGTCGGGAATCTGCCCCCCGACCAGTCCGGTATTGCCGCCCTGCGGGACCATGCCGATCCGCGCCTCGTTGCAGAATGCAGCGACGCTCGCGACCTCCTGCGTCGAGCCCGGCCGCACAAAAGCGAGCGCCTTGCCATGATAGAGCCCGCGCCGCTCGACGAGGCTGCCTGCGAAGAGCGCGGGGTCGGTCAGGACGTGACGCGCGCCGACAATGTTCTCAAGAGCGGCGAGAATGGTCTCTCTTTTTGTCGCGTCCACCTAGAGGAGCCTCCGCCCGCGCGCTCTTGGTCTCGGCCGACGAAAGACGGCGGCGATTTCGACATGGGCGGAAAAGCGGAACTGGTCAAGCGGGGTCGGGGATTCCATCTGAAAGCCGCCGTCGATGAGAATGCGCGCGTCGCGCGCGAACGTCGCCGGATTGCATGAGATGGAGACGACCAGAGGCAGAGTCGAGGCGGCGAGCGCGCGCGCCTGATCGAGCGCGCCCGCGCGCGGCGGATCGATCAGCGCGGCGTCGAAAGCGGCGAGTTCCTGCGCCCGCAGCGGACGGCGGAAGAGATCGCGCGTCTCGGCATCGAGCTTGCGCAAGCCCGGCGCCGTCGCCGCGGCGCGCGCAAGCGCCGCGACCGCGGCGGGTTCGGAATCGGCGGCGAAAACCTCATGGCCGCGAGCGAGCCTCAGCGCGAATGCGCCCGCGCCGCAGAACAGGTCGGCGATTCTCCTGGCGCCGGCCAGCGCCCGCTCCGCGAAGGCCGCGAGCCACGCTTCTCCCGCTTCGGTCGCCTGCAGGAAGCCACCGGGTGGGAGCCTCACGATCGCCTCGCCGAACGCGACGCGCGGGGCCCGCCGCTCGATCACCACCTCGCCGTGATTGGAGACGCGCGCGAGATCGAGCGCATCGGCGGTGCGCGCGAGCTTCTCCGCCTCGGCGCGCCCGAGCGGTCCCGAGCCGCGCAGATCGACATCGAGCCCGTCGAGCGTCGCGGTGACGCCGATGTCGAGCGGCTTCATCAGGCCACGCAAGTCTCCGCTCAGCGAACGTGCGGCGGGAATTGCGCCGGCCATGCCGGGGCTGAACAGAGGGCAGCCGTCGATGGCGACGATGGCGTGCGACCGCGCGCGCATGAAGCCGACCTCGTCGGGGCTCCCATGAGGAAAGCGGGCGTGAAAGGTCGCGCGCCGCCGGCCCGCCCCATGCGCGTCGATGAGGTCCTTAACCTCGGCGCGGACGCCCTCGCGCTCGAGCGCGTCGGCCACGAGGCCGCGCTTCCATGGCCGATAGAGCGAAGCCGGCATGTGCTGCGCGGCGCAGCCGCCGCAGCGGCCGAACCAGGGGCAGATCGGCGCTGCACGCCCCGGCGCGGCATTCAGCGTTTCGACCAGCTCCGCGCGCTTGCCCTCCCTGACCAGCGCCCGCTCGCCGGGCAGAGCGAAGGGAACGATCGTCCCGTCGACCGCGACGCCATGGCCCTCCGCGTCTAGAGCGACGATCGCAACCTCTTCGAGCGGTTCAGCCATGGCGCGCGGCGATGAGGAATTCGCGCGCCCCCGCGCCGCCGGGGATCGGCGAGGGGATGAGGCCGAGCACGGTCCAGCCCTCAGCTTCGATCGCCGCGCGCACACTGACGCAGGCGCGCTCGAGCGCCGCTTCGCTCCTGACCCGACCCTTGATGAGATCGCTCCGCTCGAGTTCGAACTGCGGCTTGACGAGGCTGACAAGCCAGGCAGGGCTCGCCGCGAGCTTCAGCACTTGCGGCAGGACCAGCCGCTGGGAAATGAAGCTCACGTCGACGACAATGGCTTCCGGCGGCTCCCCAAGCGTCTCGGCCGTGAGCGCGCGCGCGTCGAGGCCTTCGAGCGAGCGGACGCGCGGATCGGAGGCGAGGCGCGGATCGAATTGTCCGCGGCCGACATCGACGGCGACGACCCTCGCGGCGCCGCGCGCGAGCAGAACATCGGTGAAGCCTCCGGTCGAGGCGCCGACGTCGAGTGAGACGAGGCCCGAAGGATCGAGCGCGAAGGCGTCGAGGGCCGCGGCGAGCTTGACCCCGCCGCGCGAGGCCCAGGGATGCGGCGCGCAAGCCTCGATCGGCGCGTCATCAGCCAGAGCCTCGGATGGCTTCGCGATCGCGACGCCGCCGGCGCGGACCAGCCCGGCCGAGATCGCCGCCTGCGCCCGCGCCCGGCTCGAAAAGAGGCCGCGCTCGACGAGGAGAATGTCCGCGCGCTTGCGCATGGAGGGCCCTGACAAAGGTGGCGCGAACCATTCTTTATCACGCTGGAGCCACCGGCGAATGGGGATCGCGATGCCGGAATGGCGCGAATCATGGTCAGTCGCTAGTGTGACGGCGCATGAATTGTCCAGCAGCAACGGGACAGCCGAGAGGCTCGCGGCGCCGATGCGTCGCGGCCTTGACGTTCGCTCTCGCCCTGGGCGCGGCGAGCGGGACCGCTTCGGCCGCGTGCGCGCCGAAGGATTTCGACAACGCCAAATTCACCGTCTGCGCGTTCGATCCGGCCCATGACGATATTCGCCTGTTCCTCGACGGGCCGGACGGCAAGCCCTACGGATCGCTGGGCGCGCTGGCCGCGGCGCTCAATGCGAAGGGCAAGACGCTCGTCTTCGCGATGAACGCCGGCATGTTCGGCGCGGATCGATTCCCTGTCGGCCTCTATGTCGAGAACCGGCTGAGGCTGCACAAGGCCGACACGCGCGGCGGCGCGACGAATTTCCATATGAAGCCGAACGGGGTGTTCTGGATCGGCGACGGGGTGGCGGGCGTGACCGAGACGAGCCGCTATCTCGCCCGGACGCCGCCCGCGCGCTACGCGACGCAATCGGGGCCTATGCTGATCGTCGAGGGCAGGATTCATCCCAAGATCAAGCCGGGCGGGACCTCGCAAAAGATCCGCAACGGAGTGGGCGCATGCGAAGGCGGCGCGATCGTCTTCGCCATCGCCGACGAGCCGGTGACGTTCGACGCGTTCGCGCGGCTCTTCCGCGACGGCCTCAAATGTCAGAACGCGCTTTTCCTCGACGGCTCGGTGTCGTCGCTCTACGCGCCGGAGCTTGGTCGCGACGACGAACTCGCGCCAATCGGGCCGATTGTCGGCGTGGTGCGACCGCGAGGTCAGAGCGAGTAGGCGTGAACGCTCTCGCGATGCTGATTCGGGATGCAAAGCCTGACGACGCGATCGCGGCGTGCGAGGCCGTCCGGCGATCGATTTCGGAATTGTGCGCGGCCGATCATGGCGGCGATCCTCGGATTATGGCGCGGTGGCTCGCCAACAAGACGCCGGAAAACCTGCGCGCCTGGATCGCGCGTCCGGACGCCTCTCTGCTCGTCGCCGTCGAAGACGGCGCGATCCTTGCGGTCGGGATGGTCAGCGACGCGGGAGAGATTCTCCTGAACTATGTCTCGCCCAGCGCGCGGTTTCGCGGGGTGAGCCGAGCGCTTCTGAAGGCGCTCGAAGCGAGAGCGCGCGAGCGCGGCGCGGCGATCGCAACGCTCGAGAGCACAGAGACCGCGCGACGCTTCTACCTCTCGAACGGCTATGTCGTAATCGGCGCGGCGACGGGCAAGTTCGGCATGCGCTCGGGCTATCGCGTGAGCAAGGCTCTCGCCTGAATGGCCCGATCACAGTGCCGGGGGCTCCTTGTCTCCGATCCGCAGCGCCCGCTGCAGGATCGGCGTATCGACCCAGCGACCGAACTTGAAACCGACCGACCGCAACGTCCCCATAGGTTCGAAGCCGAAGCGCCGATGAAGCGCGATCGAGCCCAAGTTGGCGCTGTCGCCGACAACGGCGATCATCTGCCGCCACGGTCCACTCTCGCAACGCGCGATCAAATCGCCGAGCAGCGCTGATCCGATGCCACGGCCGCCGAGCCCGTCGGCGACATAGACCGAATCTTCGATCGCGAAGCGATAGGCCGGCCGCCGGTGATAGGCCCCGGCATAGGCGAAGCCTGCAATTTCGCCGCGCGCCTCGGCGACCAGATAAGGCAGGCCGAGATCGACCGAGGCGCGGCGGCGCATGAGCATGTCGTCAAGCGTCGGCGGAACCTCCTCGAAGGTGGCGAGCGAGTGAAGGACGTAATGGGCGTAGATGTCGCGCGCCGCGCCCATGTCGGATTCGCGCGCGGCGCGAACGAGGGTCGCGCCGCACAGCGCGCCGGGACTACCTGTCGAGACCTCAGACATGCGCCGCTCGCAAAGGTCTGGCTGGGGCAAGATGCGTTAAAGGAGAATCGTCATCGCAAGGAGCGCGTAAGCGCGACGCGGCGATCCAGAGTCGCGGGGCGCCCTGCGTTCCCCTGGATCGCCACGCCCTCGCTTTGCGAGGGCTCGCGATGACGGCATTGTGCTTCGCCCAGACCGCGCGCACGTCGTCATCCGTCGCGAATTCCTCATGCGCGGCCGCCGCTCGCGACGCGGCGATCGCCGCGCGCTCTTCGGCCGTCAAGGCGACCGGCGCCCCTTCGCCATCCGCGATTTTCAGCACTGGCCGCGCAACCTCGTCCTGCAACTCGGGCGAAAGGCCGCGCGCGGCTTCCATGGCGCGATCGAGCAGAGTCGTCATGGTGGAAGAATACGCCCATCGCTGGCGCGGCGAAAGCTGCTTACGGAAACAGCCCGCGCATCTGCTTGCTCTTTACTACCCGCTCGACCCCGATCGCCATCGCCGCAGTGCGATTGGAGACCCCGTCGCGCTTGGCTCTCGCGATGACCAGCCCCCAGGAGCGGTCGAGCGCCCGTTCGAGCCGGTCCATCACCTCGTCGCGCGACCAGAAATATTGCTGCAGGTCCTGCACCCACTCGAAATAGCTGACGATGACCCCGCCCGCGTTGCACAGGATGTCGGGGATGACGAAGATGTCGTCGTTGCGCTCGGCGAGCGCCCGATCGGCCTCGGGCGTGGTCGGGCCGTTCGCGCCTTCGGCGACGATGCGGCAGTTGAGGCGCCGGGCGAGATCGCCGTCGATCACCCGCTCGACCGCGCATGGCGCGAGCACGTCGCATCGCTGCTCAAGCAGGACGCGAGGGTCGATGGCGGCTTCGCTCGAATAGCCTGCAAGCACGCCGTATGTCGCGACGTGCGCGATCAGCGCCTTCACATCCAATCCCATCGGGTCGTAATAGGCCACGGTGTGATCGCTGACGCCGATCACCTTGACGCCGCGCGCCGCCAAGCCCAGCGCCGCATGGGAGCCGACATTGCCGAAGCCCTGGACGATCGCGGTCGCGCTGGACGGGGCGACGTCGAGCGCGTCGAGAGCGCGAAAGGCGAGGAAGGCCACGCCATGCCCGGTCGCCTCGCGCCGGCCGAGCGTGCCGCCCGAGCCGACCGGCTTGCCGGTGACGATCTCCGGCACCGTGACCCCCTGATACATCGAGTAGGTGTCCATGAACCAGGCCATCACCTGCTCGTTGGTGCCCATGTCCGGCGCCATCACATCGGTGCGAGGGCCGACGAAGGGAATC
>DATNBG010000105.1:0-7851 GCA_035572075.1 Roseiarcus sp.
GCCATCAGAACGAGCAGCAGGGTGGCGAACGTGCGCATCCGGCGAAGGTCGCGCATGCGCTCGGCCTCGCTCTTGAAGGCGTCGGAAGATCCGAGCGGCGCGGCTTTCGCGGGAGCCGACCGAACAGGCTCTGTCATCGTCGAGTTCTCGCTCCTTGCGAGGCGTTCCCCCGCGATCATAGGACCTGCCGCGACTGGACGGAATCATGGCTCCCAACCCCCCGTAAAGCGTCATTAACCCCAGTTCGGAGCCCTCGGCCTCGAGCCGGTCCGATTGACGCTCCGCCAAGGCGCCTCTATCCATGGCCGCGCTCGTAATGAACCCGTCGCATCCGTGAACGGGACTAGACCTTGCGGCGACGATGATCCGGTTTCACCGACACGATTTGCCCGCCCACTCGTCGTTTGGCGAGGCGGCGGCCGTCGACACGGAGACGCTCGGACTGGCCGTCGGCCGCGACCGGCTCTGCGTGGTGCAGGTGTCGCGCGGCGACGGGACGGCGGATATCGTGCAGATTGGCCCCGGGCAAAGGAGCGCTCCCAATCTCGAGCGTTTGCTGGCCGATCCGGCGATCGTGAAACTGTTCCACTACGGCCGCTTCGACATGGGCGTGCTCCATCATGCGTTCGGGGTCATGGCCGCGCCCGTCTATTGCACCAAGATCGCCTCCAAGATCGCGCGAACCTATACCGACCGGCACGGGTTGAAGGACCTGACGCGCGAACTCTTGGGGGTGGAGATCTCCAAGCAGCAGCAATCGTCGGATTGGGGCGCGGACGCTTTAAGCGAGGCGCAGCTCGCCTATGCCGCCTCCGACGTGCTCCATCTGCACGCTCTGCGCGAGAGGCTCGACGCGATGCTCAAGCGCGAGGGCCGGGAGGAACTCGCCCGCGCCGCCTTCGCCTATCTGCCCGACCGCGTCCGCCTCGACCTCGCGGGGTTCGCGGCCATGGACGTTTTCTCCCACGACTACCCTTGAGAATCAGGCGATCGCCCCCTTCTGCATGGCGACGAGCCGCTCCACACCGCCGCGCGCCAGCTTGAGCATCCGGATGAGCTCGTCCTCCGAAAATGGCGCGCCTTCAGCCGACCCCTGAACTTCGACCAGGCCGCCTGAGCCAGTGATGACGAAATTCGCGTCGGTGTGCGCGGTCGAGTCCTCGGCGTAATCGAGATCGATCAAGGCTTCGCCGCCGACGATGCCGCAGGACACGGCGGCGACATGATCCTTGAGCGGGCTGTCGCGCAGGATCGAGCGGCTCGCCATCCAGTTGAGGCAGTCGCGCAGCGCAACCCAGGCGCCGGTGATCGCGGCGGTGCGGGTGCCCCCATCTGCTTGCAGCACGTCGCAATCGACCGTGATCTGCCGCTCGCCAAGGCGCGGCAGATCGACGACCGCGCGCAACGACCGGCCAATCAGGCGCTGAATCTCCTGGGCGCGGCCGGAAACCTTGCCGGTCGCCGAGTCGCGCCTGGTTCTCGTGAGCGTCGCGCGCGGCAGCATCGCATATTCGGCGGTCACCCATCCGCGTCCCTGGCCGCGCAGCCACGGCGGCGGCTTGTCCTCGAGCGAGGCTGTGCACAGAACATGCGTGTCGCCGAACCGGACGAGGCACGAGCCTTCGGCGTAGCGCGCCACGCCGCGCTCGAAGCTGACCGGCCGCATCTCGTCGGCCGCGCGTTTGGATAGACGCATGGATGGGCCTCCCTTTCGTCGATCCGCTCACATCTTATAGCTGTGAACTTTCAGGAGCGGTTGGCAAGCGCGCTCGCCGTCACAACCGTGGTCAGCAATCCGCCGGCGACGGCGATGGCGGTTAAATAAGGTTCGTAAGCGGCATAGGGTTGAAGCCACCAAACGCGCACGCAGAGGCCCGCGTAGGCGCCGAGCGTCGCATAGAAGGCGTTCCAGTACGGGCCCATTCCGAAGCGCCCGACGAGGTAGTCGATCGCAAAGCCTACGGCAAAGAACGTGACGACTATGCTTAACAGGAACGCCGCAAAGTCGAAACCCTCGAGATTTTGAACCAATTGCCACAACGGCCAGTTCGGCATTGACGCAGGTCCTTGTCCCGCTTCGGCCGCACAATCCGCGGCCGATCCGCCTTGTTTACGCGGGATTTCCTGCTGCGACGTAAATCCCATCGCAACGGCGCGAAACCGTTGACCAAAGCCGGATTGATTTTTGCGCGTTCCGGCGCGATGGTTTATTGTGCGGCGCAGCAACGAAGCCAACTCGAGCCAGCCGCCACGCCCAGACCCTTGAGGGAGCCATGAACACTCACTCCGCCGGCGCCGGCCCGCGTGCCGCGGTGCAGATCAAGGATCTCTACGAGATCGGCGAGATTCCGCCGTTGGGTCACGTGCCGGCGTCGATGTACGCCTGGGTCGTGCGCAAGGACCGGCATGGACCGCCGGAAAAATCGATGCAGGTCGAGGTGGTGCCGACCTGGACCCTCGACAGCCACGACGTGCTGGTCCTGGTGATGGCGGCCGGGGTCAATTACAACGGCGTGTGGGCGGCGCTCGGCGAGCCGGTTTCGCCGCTCGACGTCCACAAGAACCCCTATCACATCGCCGGCTCCGACGCGTCCGGGATCGTCTGGGCGGTCGGCTCCAAAGTCAAGCGATGGAAGGCCGGCGACGAGGTCGTCGTTCATTGCAACCAGGACGACGGCGACGACGAGGAATGCAACGGCGGCGACCCGATGTTCTCGGCGTCCCAGCGCATCTGGGGCTATGAGACGCCGGACGGCTCGTTCGCCCAGTTCTGCCGGGTGCAGGACCGGCAGCTGATGGCGCGCCCGAAGCACCTGACCTGGGAGGAAGCGGCCTCTTATACCCTCACCCTCGCCACCGCCTACCGGATGCTGTTCGGCCACGAGCCGCATCGGCTGAAACCCGGCGACAACGTTCTCGTTTGGGGCGCCTCGGGGGGCCTGGGGGTGTTCGGCGTCCAGCTTTGCGCGGCGGCCGGCGCGAACGCCATCGGCGTGATCTCGGATGAGGCCAAGCGCGACTATGTCATGTCTCTCGGCGCCAAGGGCGCCGTCAACCGCAAGGAGTTTGATTGCTGGGGTCAGCTTCCTAAGGTCAACTCGCCCGAATACGCCGCCTACATGGCCGAAGCCCGCAAGTTCGGCAAGGCGATCTGGAACATCACCGAGAAGCGGGATGTCGACACGGTCTTCGAGCATCCGGGCGAGCAGACCTTCCCTGTGTCGTGCTTCGTGGTCAAGCGCGGCGGCATGGTGGTGTTCTGCGCCGGCACGACCGGGTTCAACCTCACCTTTGACGCCCGCTTCGTCTGGATGCGGCAAAAGCGCATCCAGGGCTCCCACTTCGCCAATCTCAAGCAGGCTTCGGCGGCCAACAAGTTCGTGATCGACCGGCGGATCGATCCGTGCATGTCGGAAGTGTTTCCGTGGGACCGGATTCCGGCCGCCCACACCAAGATGTGGAAGAACCAGCATAAGCCCGGCAACATGGCGGTGCTGGTCAACGCCCCGGTGACCGGCTTGCGCACGTTCGAGGACGCGCTCGCCGCGGCGCGCAGGTAAGCCCGGACGGGGCGGGACGCGAAATTGAGGGATTTGCCTTCCCTCTCGCCACCCGGTAAAGCCACGCTTTCCCCGGCCTCGCCCGCGCGGCGCCGCGCGGGAAGGCTCCGGAAGGCTTGCGTGCGGGTCTCGCTCGTCTTCTTACGGGCGCGAGGCCCCACGGGCCGGCGCTGGGGTTGAGCGAGAGCGAACGAGCGCAATGACCGCGGAGGACAGGGACCGGCGAAAGCTCGAGGCGGCCGAGCGGGCGTTCGAACTGGTGAGGCCGGGCATGAAGCTCGGTCTCGGCAGCGGAACGACGGCGCATCGCTTCGTCGACCTCGTGGGCCAAAGAGTCAAAGCGGGTCTTGACATCCAGTGCGTGGCGACCTCGGAGGCGACGGCCAAGCAGGCGAAAGCGCTTGGGGTTCCGCTTTGGACGCTGGACGAGATTCCGGAACTCGATCTGACCGTCGACGGCGCCGACGAGATCGATCCCGAGCTTCGGCTGATCAAGGGCGGCGGCGGGGCCCTGTTGCGCGAGAAGATCGTGGCCGCCGCCTCGAAGCGGATGGTTGTCATCGCCGATTCGACCAAGCGGGTCGCGCGACTCGGCGCCTTTCCCTTGCCGGTCGAGGTCGTTCCTTTCGGCCTCGCGGCGACCCGCCGCCATATCGAGCGCGCCTTCGTGGAGCTCGGCTTCGACGCGCCCATGCGCCTCCGCGGCGATTCCTCGCCGTTCGTCACCGACGGGGGACATTATATTCTTGACTGCTCGCTTGGGGCTATCGCACAGCCGGAAGCCTTGAGCCAAATCTTGTCGCAGATCCCCGGTGTCGTCGAGCACGGGCTTTTCATTGGCCTTGCGCGCGGCGCGATCATCGCAGGGGATGAGGGCGTGGAAGTTCTTGGCGACCTCAACTGAATCGAAGTCACCCGTTAGGAGTCGTTCATGCCCGCCCGCGCCCGAATAGCAAAAGGCCGTCTCGCGCTTATCATGTTTGCCGCCTTGAGCGTGCCGGCCGGGGCGGCTGAAACGGCGCCGCCTGCGGCCCCAGCGCCGGCCGTTGCGGCGCCAGCGCAGCCTTCGCCCGCCGCCATCGCCGCCGCGGACAAGATCCTCGGCGTCATCGGCCTCAAGGAATCGATCGCGATCGTCGTTCCGCGGATGATGGCGGAGCTCGAAACCAACGTCACCCGGACCCGGCCGGAAATCAGGGATTCGCTGCGCGCCACCCTGAAAGCGATCCAGCCTGAGTTCGACCGGACCGCGAAGCAGACCTACGACCAGGCGGCCACGCTGCTCGCCTCGCAAATGTCCGAGAAGGAGATCACCGACGTCGCCGCTTTCTTCGACAGTCCCTCGGGCAAGAAATATGTCCAGGTCACCCCGGTCTTTCTGCAGAAGCTTTCCGATGTGACCGGCGCCTGGCGCGAAAAGCTGTCGACCGACATCCTGGTGCGCGCCCGCCAGGAGATGAAGAAGAAGGGGGTTGATTTCTAGGCCCAGCGTTGGCGAGCCAACGAATCCTGATTGAGCCCGCGCTCGAGCGACGGAGAGGTCAACGAATGGCGTTCGACGTCGATTTCTTCGTCATCGGCGCGGGCTCGGGCGGCGTCAGGGCGGCCCGTATCGCCGCCGGCCACGGCGCAAAGACGCTGGTGGCCGAGGAAAGCCGGATCGGCGGCACGTGCGTCATCCGCGGCTGCATCCCGAAGAAGCTCTACGTCTACGCCAGCCGCTTCGCCGACGACTTCCGCGACGCGGCGGGGTTCGGCTGGAGCGTCGGCGAGCCCCGGTTCGACTGGCCGACTCTTGTTGCGGCGAAGGAGAAGGAAATCACCCGCCTCAGCGGCGCCTATCGCGACAATCTGGTTCGGAGCCGCGCCAAGCTCGTCGAACAGCGGGCGACCGTCGTCGACCCCCATACGGTGAGGCTCGCCGACGGTTCCGAGGTCTCGGCGCGCCACATCCTCATCGCCTGCGGCTCGCGCCCGGCCATGCTGGGCGGCATCGAAGGCGTCGAACATGCGATCACCTCGAACGAGATCTTCGATCTCAAGGTCTTTCCGCGCCGGCTTCTCGTGGTCGGCGGCGGGTATATCGCGGTCGAGTTCGCCTCTTTGTTCCAGCGCCTGGGCGCCGAGGTCACGCAAATCATGCGCGCGCCCAACATCCTGCGCGGCTTCGACGACGACATGCGCAATGGCATGCGCGACGCGATGGCCAAGGCCGGCGTCGCCTTCCGGTTCGGCAGCCTGCCGGCGCGAATTGAAAAGGGGCGCGGCGGCGCATTGCTGGTCAAGCTCACGGACGGCGCGGCGATCGAGGCCGACCAGGTTCTGATCGCGACGGGGCGCCTGCCCGGCACCCAGGGCCTCGGCCTCGAGGCGGCCGGGGTTGAGCTCAGCCAGGCGCACGGGGCGGTCAAGGTCGACGAGAACCTGACCTCGAGCGTGCCGTCGATCCACGCGATCGGCGACGCCACCCACCGGGTCGACCTGACCCCGGTCGCCATTCGCGAGGGGCACGCCTTGGCCGACCGGCTGTTCGGGCCGGGCGCGGCGCCGATCCGCTACGACACGATCGCGAGCACGGTGTTCGGCACGCCCGAACTGGGCGCGGTCGGGCTGACGGAAAGGGAGGCGTTGCAACGGTTCCCCAGGGTCGACGTCTACAAGACCGATTTCCGGCCGCTCAAGGCGACCGTGTCTGGCGCGCCCGAGCGCACGATCATGAAGCTGATCGTTGACGGAGCGACGCAGCGCGTGGTCGGGGCGCATATTCTCGGAGGCGAGGCGGGGGAGATGATCCAGCTCGTCGCGGTCGCGATGACCATGGGCGCGACCAAGGCCGACTTCGACGCCACCGTCGCCGTCCATCCGACCGCGGCCGAGGAGCTGGTGACCATGCGCTCGGCCCATGCGCGCTACGAGGACGGCATGGAGATCCCGTGACCGCGCCCGACGGCCGGGGGCGAAGCACAACCGGAGCGCGAATTCCTCGAAAGCAAACGCCAGTAAAATCCGCTTAAACGCTCGTAAGTGCTAGTAAAATAGCTAGCGTTTACTAGCGCTTATTTTTCCGAATCGGGACTTTTCAATGAGTTACGAGCGATTCAAATAAAAAATTTTCCGCTCCTTTCGCACTCGCCTCTCAGGTTGTACGAAACACGCTCCAACCATCCATCCGCCTCCTTACTTCTCCGCCCGGCCGCCAGCGCGTGGCTCGATCCTGCGATTATGAAAGATATAAGACACGTTTCTGATTTTGTCAATCCTTTGTCGCGGAACAATTGTGGATCTGGGGATCGGTCCTCTTGCGTGCGAGCACGGGCGCGGTGGGCGGCGCGACCGCTTTGGGCAGAAAGCGGGTCTCCAGGGGTCGCTTTGGCAAGGACCGGAGCGCGCGCCAGAGCCGCCGTTGCGCCGCGATGGGCGAGAGTCACATTGGACTAGCGGCAGAGGAAGAAGCGAGCCAGTCGAAAAGATAGCTCAAGCTCCCGCCGAAAGGATAGCGCCGAGCTTCTGCCGCCATCCTCGTCTTAGGTCTATAAAATTAATTTGGTACTTCTTCATCATGGCCACGAGTTCGTCAGCTGGAGTCCCTTTCGATGCTAGGATACACAATGTATTATTCTCACCCTCAAAAGGACCCCTATAACAAATTATCTGTCCAATCGCTGTAATAACACTATGCTTTGTTGCCTCAGGTTTCACTTCAATAAGCACCTTATCTGTCCAGCCTAAATTCTTAAGGAATTTCTCCAAGGATGTCATTAAAGCATAGTGGCGTGCTTCCCAAGCGCTCGCCGTCTTAATACCGCCGCTGGACGGGGCGGGACCGATACCACCTTTAGCTTTTTTCTGGTTGCCTTTATTTCTCTGGACTCATCTTGTGGTTGTCATGACGATCATGGACAAGTTTCTCGAGGGCGGGTGGTGCTAATCTCGACCGGCGCTCTCAAAAATCCGCTCCTTCGCCCGATCTCGCAAGCTCGCGGAAATTTCAGAAGCTAATGCTCTAAAGAAAACTCTGCGGGTCGATGTCGATGGCGACCTTGACCCCGCCGCGCGGCTCGGGGGCGGCGGCCAGCATGGCGCGAAGGAAGCCCTGCAAATCCGCCGAGCGCGGCGCCTTGGCGGCGAGGCGGAAGCGATGGCGTCTGCGCAACACCGCGATCGGCGCTTCCGCCGGGCCGAGCAGGACGATCTCGTCCTCGCGCGGCTCGCCGCCAAGGGGCGCGACCCGCCAGGTCTTGCCGGGCGTCCTGGCCGCGGGCAGGCCATGGGCGGCGCGCGCCAGGGCGCG
>DATNBG010000106.1:0-3322 GCA_035572075.1 Roseiarcus sp.
CCGCAATGAAGTCCACGAACGCTTCGTCCGCATCTGGCACGCCGGCCAGATCGGCGCCTGGCTGGCGTTGCGGCGCCTGCACGGAATCAATCCGCATGTCCGGATATTCGTGTCGATCAGGAAGGAGGCGTATCAGCACGCGGCGCAGAACGAGCCTCAATTCTCCAATTTGAGGTCGTTTCGCCGGGAATTGCGCTACAGGCTCGAGGACATCAAGCAGATCATCGAAAACAACATCGCGATCGCGCCCAAGAGCGAACTGGCCGACAAGACCAACGAAGACCCCTTGTTGCGTTTCCTCGGGGCGAGAAATGAATTCGTTTCCAACAGTGGAACCGCGCGGCAGGAGCGCGCGATCGACTATTGGATGCGCCACTGCTCGCTGAGGCCGCGGGACGCGATCGTCATCGGCAAGGAGATCAGCCTGATCGGCGTCAAAAGGCGAACGCAGCAGGAGATCCGCAACGCGATCAATTCCGCGGCGGCCGAGCGCGTTGAGACGCTGTTCAACGAGGTCGCGCCATTCTTCAGCGGGCTCTATCCGGAAATCTTCCCCCAGGTGATCAAATCCAACGTGATGACCCATGACGAGGTTGCCGAGGCCTCGTCGGCCTACGCGGACATCGCCGCGAGACAATACGAGATCGAAACCGAGGCCGCGCGCCATCCTTTCTGCGCCCTCTATGCGCTGGGGCTCATTGGAATTGTCCAGCAAAGCCGCGACGATCCCGCCCGGCTCGTGCAAAAATTCGCCCCCGTCGGAGACATCGCCTTCGGCAAGATCCACGTCCTGCCGCAGGCCGAGACCTACCTGATCCACCCTTCGCTGAGCGACTTCATCACCCGGCGAAACGTCGGGTTTCTCAAGGAACTGAACAAGCACAACGTGATCGGCGACGAACTGGAATGGCGCCCTGAGGAAAGCGTCCGGTTCGTCGTGGTCGGCGATATTCGCGGCTACCGGGAGAACGTGGTCCAAGTCTCCGGCAAATCGCAGACCTTCGACAGATACTGGCGCGATTTGTTCCGTCAGTTCACCCGCGATCTGGACTACGCCAACACCTCCGCCGGCGACCATCTGATCCTGGCCGATCGAAGCCCGGGAAGACTGCTGCGCGCGGCGCGCGGGCTCGCCGGCCAGCTTCTGGCCTCGGGATATAGCCTCAAGATCAGAATGGGCGCCCACAGCGGCTTCTGGAAGCTCAATTCCGCGCTAGAAGGCGTCCCGCACCCCGAAATTTCCGACATCGTCGCCGTCGCCGCGCGAATCGAGCCCCTGGCGAAACCAGGCGACATTCTCATCTCCCAGCAATTCGTCGACGACGCCCGGCGATACGGACACCGCTTCGAAGGCGAAGCCCCCTCGCCCGTCGACGATCATTACGTCGGGGCCGAACGATTCCGGGCCGGCGCGGGGGTGTTGATTTCGAAGGACAGCGAGGCCGCCCAGCATATCCCGATCTATGTGTTCGGGAATGCGGCCTGAAGCGAACACAGGCGACCTTTGGAGCGCGGCTCGCGATTCGATCGAGGAGCCTCGAGTCTGGTGCCCCTAGCCGGAATCGAACCAGCACTCCTTGCGGAATCCGATTTTGAGTCGGACGCGTCTACCAGTTCCGCCATAGGGGCCCGCGACGAGGCGGCCGGATATAGAACGCGCCCCCATGCGCGGTCAATGCGCGCCGTTTCGCCGGGCGTCCTGGGCGCGCATGGACGGCGCCGTCGCGCTCGCTTATAGGACGGGCCCCACAGGCCCCGGAATGTTCAACTCGCTCTACCCCCGCATCCGATCGCTCGCTGAAAGTCCGCACGCCGAGCGGGCGCTGGCGGCGGTCGCCTTCGCGGAGAGTTCGTTCTTTCCCATCCCCCCCGACGTGCTGCTTGCCCCGATGGCGCTCGCCAATCCGCGCCGCGCCTGGCGCTACGCCCTCATCGCGACCGTCGCCTCGGTGATCGGCGGCATGCTCGGCTACGCGATCGGGGCCGTGCTCTACGGCACGGTTGGCGAGTGGCTCATCGCCCTCTACGGCTACGGCGCGAAGATGGAGGCGCTGAAACAGACTTACGCCCAGTGGGGATGGCTGGTGATCCTCATCAAGGGCGCGACCCCCATCCCGTACAAGCTGGTGACGATCGTCAGCGGCCTGCTCGGCTATAATTTTCCGCTGTTCGTCGCGCTGTCGGTCCTGACCCGGGGGGTGAGGTTCTTCCTCGTCGCCGGCGTGCTTCGGCTGTTCGGCGAACCCTTGCGCGCGGCGCTGGAGCGCAATTTCGCCGCCGCCCTCGCCGGGTTCGCCGCCCTCATCGTCGCCGGCTTCGTGATCGCGATCAAGGTGTTCTGATGACCCAAGGCGTTATGACCCCTGTCGGGACCGTGCTCGCGCCCTCGCCAGGCGCAAGGGGGCTTTGGATCGCCGCCGTTTCGGCCGCGATCCTCGCGGCCGTGTGGATCTTCCAAGCGTTCGGCTATGCGCCCTGCGAGCTCTGCCTCGCTCAGCGTTACGCCTTCTACGCCGCGGTTCCGCTCGCGCTGCTCGCCGCATTCGCCGCCAGCCGTTCCGCGCATGGGCTCGCGCGCGCCGGCTTCGCGCTGCTCGCGCTCATCTTCGCCGCCAACGCCGCGCTCGCCTTCTACCATGCCGGGGTCGAATATCACTGGTGGCCGGGGCCGACCGCGTGCACCGGCGCGCTCACCGGCCCGCTCAACGTCAACGACCTCGTCAACACGCTGAATTCGGAAAAGGTCGTGCGCTGCGACGAAGTCCAGCTTCGGATCGCCGGCCTGTCGCTGGCCGCCTGGAACGTCGCGGCCAGCGCCGTCCTCGCCGCCTACGCCGCCCTCGCCGCGCGGCTCTGAAGCCAGACGCCCTTACGGCGGCTCGCCCGCTCTGGCCCCCGCGCCGTAACCGCGCGCGCAGCCAGCCTCCGCCAATCTCCGATCCTCCTATCCGCCGCAAAAAACCGCCGATGTCATCTGCGCGGATGACATCCCGGTCGCCCATTTTGCGGTTGAATGCCGTAGCCCGGCCGGGAAACGCTCTGATGAGGCGCCGTCCAGGGAAAAGGACCCGAGGTGAGGGCTGGGGAGGACAGGCATGGCGAAGGGCATCGGGGCGTTGTCGGCGGCGCTCGTTCTCGGAGGCTGCGCCACCGTCACGCGCGGAACCGCCGACCAGGTTCAACTCCACTCGGCGCCGAGCGGCGCGATCGCGACGGCGTCGACGGGACAAAGCTGCACCACCCCTGCGCGATTTCGGTGGGACGAAAAGCACCGTTCGCTTTGAAAAAGCTAGTTTTGTCCCACAGAGCGCCCAGGTCAAAA
>DATNBG010000107.1:0-2593 GCA_035572075.1 Roseiarcus sp.
TCGCCTGACGGGGGCCCGCTTGGCCGGCGCCGAGCCCGGCTCTAGAGTGGGCGCATGAACGTCACCGTCATCGGAGCGGGCGCGATCGGCGGCCTGATCGCGGCCAAGCTCGCCGCCTCAGGCGAGAGGGTCAAGGTCGTCGCGCGCGGCGCGCATCTGAAGGCGATCCGCGAACGGGGCCTCACGCTCAAGGAGGGCGGCGAAACCGCGGTCGCGGGGGTCGAGGCGACCGACCGCATCGCGGAGGCCGGCGGCGCGGACCTCATTGTGCTCGCGGTCAAGGCCCACCAGCTCACCCCGATCGCGGCCGACATCGCCTCGATCGCAGAGCCCGCAACCATGCTCCTGACCACCCAGAACGGCATCCCGTGGTGGTATTTCTTCAAGCACGGCGGGGTTCATGAGGGCGTTCGCCTCGAGAGCGTCGATCCCGGCGGCGTGATCGCAAGCCATCTGCCGATCGACTCCGTCATCGCCTCGATCATCTATCCCGCGGCGGAGATCGAAGCCCCCGGAGTGATCCGCCACATCGAGGGCCATCGCCTGCCGGTCGCCGAAATCGACGGCCGGAAGACCGAGCGTATCGCGGCGCTGTCCGGGCTTTTCGCCAAGGCGGGCTTCAAGTCGCCCGCGCTTCAAGACGTGCGCACGGAAATCTGGACCAAACTCTGGGGCAATCTGAGCTTCAATCCCATCAGCGCGCTCACCCGTGCGACGCTCGAGGAGATCTGCCGCTTTCCCTTAACCCGCGCGCTCGCCGCGGCGATGATGCGGGAAGCGCAGAGCGTCGGCGAAGCGTTCGGCATCCGCTTCCGCCTCAGCGTGGAGAAGCGTATCGCCGGCGCGGAGGGCGTCGGCGCCCACAAGACCTCGATGCTGCACGATATCGAACAGGGCCGCGCGATCGAGATCGACGCGCTGCTCGGGTCGGTCATCGAGCTCGCCCGCCTCGCCGATGTCGCAACCCCGCATCTTGACGCCGTCTACGCGGCGGCGAAGCTTCTGGGCGAGACGGCCGTCAGAACCGGCGCCGGCGTCAAGCTTGCGCCGCGATAAGCATTCGGAGTGGAAGCCCATGAGCACGGATCGCACCATAAGAGCCCTCATCGCATCGGGACATGACGGCGCCGTCGCCATCGCCGCGCACGAGGCGAAGCCGCTGACTTACGCGGCCTTGCGCGGGCTGATCGATCGCGCCCGCGCCGAACTCAACGGTCTCGGAATCGGCCGCGGCGACCGGGTCGCGATCGTGCTGCCCAACGGGCCCGAGATGGCGACGGCGTTCCTGTGCCTAGCCTCCGCGGCGACCTCCGCGCCGCTCAATCCCGCCTATCGCCAGGAGGACTTCGAATTCTACATGGAGGACATCAAGGCCAAGGCGCTGATCGTCGAAGCGGGCAGCGCTTCGCCCGCGCTTCGCGCCGCCGACAAGCTTAAGGTCAATGTCATCACCCTCACGCCCGATCGGCAAGCCGGCGCCGGCGCCTTCCGGCTGACCGGCCAGGCGACGGGCGCCGCGGCCCGGCCGGGCCCCGCGGAGACGCAAGACATCGCCCTCATCCTGCACACATCCGGCACCACCTCGCGGCCGAAAATCGTGCCGCTCGCTCAGGCCAACATCTGGACCTCGGCCCGCAACATCGCGACGGCCCTCGAGCTTTCCGAGCGGGACCGCGGCCTCATCGTCATGCCGCTCTTCCACATACACGGCCTGATGGCCGGCCTTTCCGCGCCGCTCTCGCGCGGCGGCTCGGTCTTCTGCACCCAAGGCTTCAACGCGCTCAGGTTTTTCGCCGAGATGGATGAGGCGAGGCCCACCTGGTACACGGCGGTGCCGACCATGCACCAGGCGATCCTCACGCGCGCGGCGCGCAACAAGGAGATCATCGCCCGCAACCCGCTGCGCTTCGTGCGCTCCTCGTCGTCGTCGATGCCCCCGACCGTCATTAAGGAACTCGAGACGGTGTTCAATTGCCCGCTCGTCGAGGCCTACGGGATGACCGAAGCGACCCACCAGATGGCGTCCAATCCGCTCAAGGGCCTGCGCAAGCCGGGGACGGTCGGCCTTGCCGCCGGTCCCGAGGTCGCGATCATGGATGAGGCCGGGCGCCTGCTTCAAAGGGGCGAGACCGGCGAAGTCGTCATTCGCGGCCCAAGCGTCACGTCAGGCTACGAGGCCAACCCCAAGGCCAATGCGGCGGCGTTCACCAACGGCTGGTTCCGCACCGGAGATGAGGGGGTGATCGACGCCGACGGCTATCTTTCGCTGACCGGGCGGCTCAAGGAGATCATCAATCGCGGCGGCGAGAAAATCAGCCCACGCGAGATCGACGAGGCGCTGATGAACCACCCGGCCGTCCTGCAGGCGGTCGCCTTCGCGCTGCCCCATCCGATGCTGGGCGAGGAGGTCGGCGCGGCGGTGGTCCTGCGCGAGGGCCTGAGCGCGACCGAGCAGGAGCTCGGCCTCTTCCTCGCCGAACGCCTCGCCGCCTTCAAGACGCCCCGCAAAATCCTGTTCCTCGCGGAGATCCCCAAAGGCGCGACCGGCAAGCTCCAGCGCATCGGCCTTGCGCAGAAGCTGGGCCTGGGGTGA
>DATNBG010000108.1:0-7195 GCA_035572075.1 Roseiarcus sp.
CCTCGGGCGTCATGCCCTGGCCGATCAGGTCGCCGAACGCCGACGTCTGCTGCGAGAGCTGGGCGAGCAGATAGGCCGGAAGGCCGATCAGGCAGCCCCAGATCACCCAGCGGATGCGCTGGTAGTCGCGGGGCGACAGAGTCCGCCGGCGCCCGAACAGGATCGCGAGCGCGCCGGCGCTGACCGCGAAGCCGATGAACAGCAGGCCCCGCGCCCAGATCTCGGCGGGATAGCCGAAGACTGTTCCCATACTCAGGAGCGCCACAGCCAGGAACACGACCGCGAGGGCCGGCAAAGCGCGCTCGATCGTCCGCCATCGGCCTTGCGCCCGGTCGACCGGCGCCCTCAGCGCAAACACAAGCAGCCCGGTATAGGCGGCGGTCTGCATCACCAGCCATATGACGTCCTGCGCCAGAAGCGCGGGAGGCCAAAGCTGGGCCCAGGCCCAGAACTGGAAGGCCGCGCCGGGATTGAACTGGATCACATAGACGAAGAAGCCCCAGGTCATGGCCCCGGGACGCGTCCACACCAGCCACGCCGCGCCGAGCACGACCAGGACCCCGGCGATCGTGCTCAGCGCCACGACGATATCGAGGAGGGGATTGCCGGGCCGTGGCTCCGCGATGAGCCTGACCTCGCGCGCCGGGCGTTCCGCCGTTGGGGCGGCGACGACGAATGTCGCCTGGCGACCCGGGATGACGTAGTTCACGCCGCCCCATTGCGAGAGAAGACTCGCGCAGAGCGTCGTGTCGACCGGGACGCAGCGCATCGCCGCGAGATCGAGCCGATCCCCGACCCGCAGGCCCGCCCGCCACGCCGGCGAATCCTCTTCGCTGGCAAACGGACCCTGGACGTCATAAATCAGCCCATCGCCGTTGATGTCGAGGCCGAACGAGCCCAGCGGCCGCACGACCCGAAGGAAGTCGGGCGCGATCATCGCGACCGCGTAGATCGTCAAAAGCAGGAGAGCGGCGCGGCCGAACAGGCTCGCGCCGTTTCGCTCACCATCGACCCTTTCTCCGCGAGGCAAGACGAGGGCCTCCTTCAGCCGCCTTGAGCCAGCGGAAGCTACGCGCGGCGCAGGTCTTTGTACATGATCCGCGTCGCGTCATAACGGTCCGTGAAAGCATCGCGCGCGTAATGCGGAATTGCGCCGGCGAGGCTATAGCCAAGCGAGCGATAGAGAGCCTCCGCCGCGTCGCCCGCCGTATCGAGCGTGAGGAGCCAGCGGCCCGCCCTGGCCGCGCGCCGTTCGATCTCCTCCATGAGCGCACGCCCAACCCCGGCGCGACGAAAACCCGGATCGACCAAGACCTTGGACACCTCGGCGTGATGGCGCTTGCTTGGCATCGAATCGAGGTCGAGCTGCGCTGTTCCGGCGATATCGCCGCGGAGGGTCGCGATGAGGACGAGCTTCGCCCCCGCCGCGTGCGGCGGGGCGACCCGATCCAGCCAGTAGGCGCGCGCCTCGTTTCGCTCGAACGGCATGACGAAGCCGATGCTCGCGCCCTCGCGCACGCAGGCCTGCAGGATCCGAGTGAGCGGTTCGATGGCTTTGGCGAACGCGGCGCGATCGAGCGCGTCGACATCGATGGCCGGGGTGTTCATGACGCCTCACCGGGAAACGAGAAGGGTCGGCGCGCCCGCCGGTTGCGGCAAGACGGCTCGCCCCGATTTGCCCGCGCCGCCCGTCTTCTGCACACTATGGCGTCTCTCGCAACGGAATGGAACGATGTCCTCGCCGCGCCACGCCTCTATTCCGGCCTGGTCCCTGGTCGTTCCGCTGCTCGCCAGCGCGCTGCTGGCGCTGAAATTCACCGATGTCGTCCCGGCCGACGCGGCCCCGGTCCTGACGCTCGCCGGTCTCCTCCTCGGGGCGACCGTGTTCGCCGCCGTCCATCACACCGAGCTGTTGGCGCTCAAACTCGGCGAGCCATTCGGCTCCATCCTTCTGGCGGTCGCGGTGACGGTGATTGAGGCCGGGCTCATCGTGTCGATCATGCTCTCTGGCGCGGAGGGCGGCGAGCGGGTCGCGCGCGACGCGGTGTTCGCCGCGGTGATGATTGTTCTCAATGGCGTCGTCGGTCTCTGCCTCGTCCTTGGGGCCGGCAAGCACTTCGAGCGGACCTTTCAGCTCCAGGGCGCGGTCTCGTCCCTCGCCGTGCTCGGGACGCTGGCGACGCTGGCGCTGATCCTGCCCAATTTCGTCGCGGCTGCTCACGGTCCGTCCTATTCCATCCTGCAGCTGGAAGGCGTCGGCCTGATGTCGCTGGTTCTGTGGTGCGTTTTTGTGTTCGTGCAGGCCGTCAAGCATCGCAATTATTTCCTCGATGCGAGAGGCTACGACGATTCCGGCGAGGCGCCGCACGAGGCGCCGGGCGCCTGGACCGCGCTCCTGAGTCTCGCCCTGCTGGCCGTTTCGCTCACCGCCGTCGTGTTGCTGGCCAAGACGCTGTCCTATCCGGTCGATGCGGCTATCGCCGCGGTTGGGCTGCCGAAGGCCTTCGTCGGCGTTGTCATCGCGGCTATCGTGCTCATGCCGGAGGGGCTCGCCGCCACGAGGTCCGCGTTGCGAAATCAGTTGCAGAACAGCATCAATCTCGCGATTGGCTCGGCCATCGCCAGCATCGGCCTGACGACCCCGACGGTCGCGCTAGTCTCGATCATGCTCAACCAGCAAATCGTGCTCGGCGTGTCGCAAGCCGATATGACTGCTCATTCTGACCCTCTACATCTCCGCTCTCACCCTTGGCACCGGGCGCACGACCGTGCTGCAAGGCGCCGTGCATCTCGTGATCTTCGCCGCGTTCCCGCTGGTCTCGGCCGTGCCGTAGATCGCTCCGCCGGCGCTCGGCGCAAGCGGGACATTTCCGAGCATGGCCGCTGGTTGCGGCGGGGGGGGGCGGCGGCGGATTACCTCGTGATGGAGGATTGAAGGAGATGAGAATTCTGGTGGTCGGGGCGGGCGCGGTCGGCGGCTATTTCGGCGGACGTCTCCTGCAGGCGGGCCGCGACGTGACGTTCCTGGTTCGGCCTCGGCGGGGCGTCGAACTCGCGAGATATGGGCTCATGATTCGCAGCCCTGTCGGCGATTTCCATCACCCTTCGCCGCCGACCGTATCGCAGGAGGGCCTCGCCGAGCCGTTCGATCTCGTGATCTTGAGCTGCAAGGCCTACGATCTCGATGGCGCGATGGCCTCATTCGAGGGCGCGGTCGGCCCGGCGACCGCGATTTTGCCGTTGTTGAACGGCATGCGGCACCTCGAGCGGCTCGCCGAACGCTTCGGGGCCGAGCGCGTGCTCGGCGGGCAATGCGCCATCTCGGTCACCCTCGACCCGGAGGGCGCCATCGTCCACTTCAGCGATTGGCACGCGCTGAGCTTCGGCGAACTGGACGGCTCCCGATCGCAGCGGATCGAGACCATCGCGTCGGCGATGCGCAACGCCGGCTTCGACGCGCGGCTTAGCGACGAGATCAGGCAGGAAATGTGGGAGAAGTGGGTATTTATCGCGACCGCGGCCGGGATGACCTGCCTGATGCGGGCGGCGGTTGGCGATTACGTGGCCGCGGGCGCCGCGGATCTCGCTCTCCTGCTCCTCGCGGAATGCGCCTCGATCGCGGCCGCTCACGGCTTCCCGCTGCGTGAGCCAGCGCTCGAGCGGGCGCGGGCGGCGATGACCGCCCCGGGCTCCCCCCTGAAAGCCTCGATGCTGCGCGACATCGAAAGCGGCAAGCCGGCCGAAGGCGACCAGATCCTCGGCGATCTCCTCAGCCGCGCCCGGAAGCCGCACGACCATTCGCTGCTGCGGACCGCCACGCTGCATGTGAGAGCCTATGAGGTCGCTCGGAAAGGCGGCGAGATCGCCGCGAAGCAAGGCCGAATCCTCAACCGTTGACGCGCGCCAGCCATCCGTTCCGCGCGGGCCCGCCGGTCTCGACGCGTGTTTTCTGTTTCACGTGAAACACCTTGCCGGATTCATGAACGGAAGAAATTGGCCGCGCCGGGCGCCGGGTGACGCTTTCCTCAATCCCCAATCGACCCGAAGGCTCGGCGGATTCAACCAGCACGCGAGTTCTCCCGCCAGCAAACGCCAGTAAAAACCCTATGAGCGCTCGTAAGCGCCAGTAAAAGTTCTGGCATTTACTAGCGTTTATTTTCACGAATCGGGACTTTTCAATGGGTTAGAGGCTATGCAAATAAAAACATTCCGGCTCGTGTCTCAGGTTGTGCTCCAAGCGTCTCAAACGGGTTCGGAGTCTCCTTTGTCTCGCAAAGCGCGGGGCCGGACGGGCTGGGCCAGATTCCGACAAACAGAACATCAAGTTTCATGCTGCCACACTATTCTGATTTTTGCAAGATGTTTTTTGAGGATCGCGCCCTGCGGCCGCCAGGCCATGACGCTTGCGCGGGGACGCGCGTTGGGATATCCGCGACCGCTTCCGCGAGCATTTGAAGGAGAGAGCGCCTTGGCCGAGGCCGCGCCGATCAACTGGACGAACGCGATGACGCTGATCAGCGTCGCCATTCTCGTGGGCACGGAGCTCGTCGGCGCCGGGGCCGCGGCGGGTTGGGCGATCGGCGGCCTGTTCCAGCTTGGCTTCACGGTCACCCGCATGCTGGAAGGCGTGCTCGTTCTGACCGCGTTGACCGGGCTCTTCTATTTCCTGCGCGCGGCAGTCGCGCACGAGCCGATCCGCGGCTAGCAGGGCGCGCCCTTTGGCGCCGAGGTTGCCTTCCGAGACTGCCCGAAACCGTGATGTCGCACGCGGACCGGGTCCGGAAGCCGCGATCCCCGCGCCGCCCCGCGCCGAGGTCAGGCCGGCGATTCTCTCCGCCCATGGCTTGTCCTGGGCGGACGACTACGCCTGGATGCGGGCGGACAACTGGCGCGAGGTGTTGCGCGATCCGCGCCGACTGCCTCCCGACATCCGCGCGCTGCTCAAGGCCGAGAACGCCTATGCCGACGCGGTTCTGGCGCCGACGTTTCGCTTGCAGAGCGAGCTCAAGCGCGAAATGCGCGCGCGCCTCAAGGAGGACGATAGCGAGCCGCCGCAAGTCGACGGGCTATGGGCCTATTACTCGCGCTTCCGCTCCGGCGGCCAGCGTCGCATCTATTGCCGCAAGCCCCGCGAGGGCGGCCCGGAGACGGTGCTGATCGACGGCGACGCTCGCGCCGAGGGAAAGGCGTTTTTTCATCTGGCCAGCGCGCGCCATTCGCCCGACCATTCGAAATTCGCCTGGAGTTCCGACGATCTCGGCTCCGAGATCCTGACCATCGCCATCCGCGACCTCGACCGCCAGGAAGACCTCGCCGACCGCATCGCCGGGGCGACGGGAGACGTCGTCTGGACTCGGGATTCACGAGCTTTTCTCTATGTCGAGCAGGACGAGAGCCACCGTCCTTGCCGGGTCATGCTGCACAGGCTCGGGACCGCGCAGGCCGGCGACGTCGCGGTGTTCGCGGAGAAGGACCCCGCCTGGTTCATCGGCGTCGAGCCGACCCGCCTCGGCGCCGCGGCCATCATCTCGGTGCATGGCCACGACGCCTCGGAAGCATGGATCGTCGATCTCGACCATCCGGCGATCCCGCCCCGTCTCGTCGCGCCCCGCCGGCCGGGGTTCCGTTATGAGGTCATGGACCACGGCGATCGTCTCTTCATCCGCACCAACGCTGGCGCGCCCGACTTCAAGATCGTGGCCGCGCCGCGCGCCGCGCCCGAGGAGAAGAACTGGCGCGATGTCGTCGCCGAGCGCGACGGCCGCTTCATCGCCGACGCGACGCTGTTTAGGGACTGGCTCGTGCTGATCACGCGCGAGATGAGCCGGCCGCGCCTCGTGGTCCACGACCTGAACAGCGGCGAATCGCACGAGATCGCTTTTGACGAGGAGACCTACACTCTGAAGTTCGAGCCGGTCTATGAATTCGGCGCCTCGCTCATCCGCTTCAGCACTTCGTCGCCGGCCACGCCGCAGGAGACCTACGACTACGATGTCGCGAAACGGCGCCGCATCCTCGTCAAGCGGCAGCCGATGCCGCGCGGCTTCGACCCCAGGGCTTATGTCGCGCGTCTCGTCTTCGCACCCGCCGACGACGGCGAGAGCGTGCCGGTCAGCCTGCTTTACAAGCGCAGCATAAGGCTTGACGGATCGGCGCCGCTGCTCCTCACCGGCTACGGCGCCTACGGTTATGCGGCCGAAGCGAGCTTCTCCACCAACCGCTTCTCGCTCGTCGACCGTGGCTTCGTATTCGCGATCGCCCATGTGCGCGGCGGCACGGACAAGGGCTGGCGCTGGTACGAGGACGGCAAGCTCGCTAAGAAGCCCAACACCTTCGGCGATTTCCTCGCCGCCGCGCGCTTCCTCATCGCCGAGGGATTCACCAGCGCCGGGCGGATCGTGGCCCAAGGGGGCAGCGCCGGCGGCCTGCTGATGGGCGCGGTCGCCAATCTCGCGCCGGACCTGTTCGCCGGAATCATCGCCGACGTGCCGTTCGTGGACGTGCTGGCGACGATGCTTGACGCGAGCCTGCCGCTCACCCCGCCCGAGTGGCTCGAATGGGGCGATCCGATCCACGACAAAACCGCGTTCGAGACCATCCGCTCCTATAGCCCGATCGACAACGTGCGGCCGCAACACTATCCGGCGATTCTTGCGCTCGCCGGCCTGACCGACCCCCGCGTGACCTATTGGGAGCCCGCCAAATGGGTCGCGCGCCTGCGCGCGACGATGACCGGGGGCGGGCCGATCCTGCTCCGCACCGCGATGGACGCGGGCCACGCCGGCGCGCCCGGCCGCTACGACCGCCTCGACGACGTCGCGCGCCAATACGCCTTCGCGATTCGCTGCGTCGAGGGCGGGCTTTAGGGTCAAGCTTGATCCGCTGGATCGGCCAGCGCGGAAGAGCACAAACAGTTGCGGAAAATCGGAAGATCGGGTAAGGTGACTCCCGATGAGCAGTCCTGCCTCTCCGTACCCCTCGACCGTCGGCCCCGTTCCGGCGCGCCACGCCACGGAAGCGCCTAGAAAAAACTCACTCGCTTTATCCCGCATAACCTATTGATAAGTCTGGATTCTGACGAGAGAATCCAAGGAAATCCAAGAAAATCCAAGAGTGAGAAATCGGGGTTTTGGCCGCTAACCGGCCCGGTCCAAGAAAACCCAAACGGCGCGATCCTGCGTGGCCTATCCCTCCT
>DATNBG010000109.1:0-6577 GCA_035572075.1 Roseiarcus sp.
GCGGAATTCGAGGCCGTGAAACGGCCGTGAGAGCGGAACCCACCGGCCAACGGGCGCGGCCGCGGCGAAGGCCTCGACCGTCCGCCGCGCGCTCGAGGAGAGGCAGCCGATATGGATGTGAAGCTGGTCCTGGGTGCGCGATGGGCGGGAATTACGGCGAGAACCACGCCGTCATGCGGCGGCGGCTCGCGCTCCGCGTCGAGGAACTTGCGGGCGCGCCATGCGTCCTCGAAATAGTTGGGCGCCCCCGGGGCCGCGAGCGAGGCATCCTCGACGCCCGCGATTCTCCTGGTCGGCGCCAGGATGAGACCCGAGGCGCTGAGCGGCGGCCGCAGAACGGCATAGCCGCGCGCCTTTCCGGCCGACACGTTCACTTCCAGGCAGGGGAAGGCGCCGCCAGCCAGCGCATGGTTGAGAAGACAGACTTCGACGACCCTCCAGAGCGCGCCGCGGCCCACCCCGGCGCCCGCCGGCTCGGCGGCGAACGCGAAGGCGGCGCCGACGCAAAGAAGCGCGAAGCGCCGTGAGGCCGCCAGGCGCGGAAAGCGCGAGGGGGCGCGCGTCGCCCGATGGATCATTGTGAACGCACGGGCCTGTCCTTGCCTCGCTCCACGGCGCGGGACCGGGGATGGCCGGCTGAGGGCCGGGCCGTCGCTCCGATGTTCGCGCCTGAAATATGCTCGCGGAGTCGCGGAAGATGAGGCTCGCGTCAAGCGCAGGCCCTCCGCTCGGACGCGCGGAGCGATCGGGCGCGCTCTTTTGCGAAAATATTTTGGACGAAGGCTCTTTTTATTCTTGCTTTGTTCTCGTTTCTCCCCAACAATGGAATTTGGCGCGGACGATTGCTCCCGGAAGGACCGGCATCTTCCGGCGCCCCAAACAACGGGGTGGGGGATCGATGAGATGAACGCTGCTCTTGACATCGCGGTGACGCTGGCCGGGCTGGTCTGCTTCGGCCGCATCTTCCTCGCCGACGAGGGAGCCAGCCACCGGCTGAGCGGGGCGCTGATTCTCGCCGGCCTGGTCGGCAAGGTGGCGCTATCGATCTGACTTATTGCCAATGGCTCCGTTGACGGACTCTCGGAACCGTCCGCATGCGCGCCTCCCCTTCCGGCCTTCGGCTGTGCGGCCGGATTGATGGTTGACGCATTGGACCGGATATACGGTTGACACTTTTCCCCGCTTAGAGAGTCGGGGCGGCGTCCCGAACGGCGCCGAGACGTTGCGTGCGAGGGCGGCCTCGGAGTGACGATCCCGATCCTCACGAGGCAGGGTCGCCTAAAAATGGACGCCGGTTTTCGGCTGAGAATCCTGCAATATCAAAGGAATCCAAGCGGGATCGCGTTGGCTGGCCAACGAAATTCAGCTTACACGCCCCGAAGGTCGCGCCGGGCGGCGACTTGCTCTACGATGATCGGCGCACCCAAGACCGGACCGCTTCGCCGCCCATGGCCTCCCCCTTCACCGCGCGCGTTCATGCCTCGATCGCGACAATTGACGCCAAGGCCTGGGACGCCTGCGCCAATCCGCCGGGCCTTGCGTTCGAGGAGGCGGAAGGCGAGCGGTTCAACCCGTTCCTCGCCCATGCCTTCCTCCATGCGCTCGAGGCTTCCGGTTCGGTCGGCGGGCGCTCCGGCTGGGGCCCCGCGCATGTGACGGTCGAGGATAAGGGCGGGCGGATCGTCGCCGCAGCGCCCTGCTATCTCAAGACCCACAGCCAGGGCGAGTACGTGTTCGACCACGCCTGGGCCGACGCCTATGAGCGCGCCGGCGGCCGCTATTATCCCAAGCTCCAGGTCGCGGTCCCATTCACGCCGGTCACCGGGCGCCGGCTCCTCGTGGCGGGCGATGCGCCCGAAGGCGCGCGCGAGGCGCTGGTCGGCGCGTTGCGCCAATTGCGAAGGGAGACCAAAACCTCGTCGGTTCACTTCACCTTCCCGACCGCCGGGGACGCCCGCCGGCTGGCGGAGGCCGGATTTCTCATCCGCGCCGGCGAGCAGTTCCATTTCTCCTGCGACGGCTATGCGAATTTCGACGATTTCCTCGCCGCGCTCGCTTCGCGCAAGCGCAAGGCGATCCGGCGCGAGCGGCGCGACGCGCTCGCCGGCGGGGTTGAGATCGAATGGCTGACCGGTCCGTCGATCCGCCCCGCGCACTGGGACGCCTTCTTCAAGTTCTACATGGAGACGGGTTCGCGCAAATGGGGGCGCCCGTACCTGACCCGCGCCTTCTTCGATTGCGTCGGCGCGACGCTCGCCGACCGGGTGCTCCTGGTGATGGCCCGCCGCGCCGGGCGCTATATCGCCGGCGCGATCAATTTTCTCGGCGACGACGCCCTCTACGGCCGCAACTGGGGCGCGATCGAGCACCGGCCCTTTCTGCATTTCGAGGTCTGCTACTATCAGGCGATCGACTTCGCGCTCGCGCGCGGGTTGCGGCGGATCGAGGCGGGCGCGCAAGGGGAGCACAAGCTCGCGCGCGGCTACCGGCCCACCCTCACCTGGTCGGCGCACGAGTTCGCCGATGAGCGCCTCGCCCGGGCGGTCGCCGACTATCTGGGGCATGAGCGGGTCGCGGTTGAGCGCGCCATCGCCCACTATGAAGAATACGCGCCCTTCCGCCGCGGCGACGGCGCCGCGGAGGGGGCCGAGGAAATGGGAGAAACCTTTGACGCCGACCTATGATCCCGACAATATCTTCGCCAAGATCCTTCGCGGCGAAGCGCCCTGCGTCAAGGTCTACGAGGACGACGTGTCGCTCGCGTTCATGGACGTGATGCCCCGCGCCGACGGCCATACGCTCATCATTCCGAAGGCCCCCGCGCGCACCCTCTTCGACCTCGATCCCAAGATCCTGGCCCGCTTGACGCCGTCGGTGCAGAAGGTCGGGCGGGCGGTCATGGCGGGCATGAAGGCCGAGGGGCTTCTGCTTCAGCAGTTCAACGAGCCGGCGAGCGGGCAGCAGGTCTTCCACTTGCATTTCCACCTTCTGCCGTGCTGGACCGGGGTCGCAATCAGGCCGCCCAACGGACCCTTCCAAAGCGCCGAGAAGCTCAAGCCTTTAGCCGACAGGATCATCGCCGCGCTCTCAAGCGCCTGAGCGCTTCGCCGCCGCTCCGCGCTCCCCATCGCTCCCCGGACGCCAATGCCCTTGACGCATATCCATTATTTCCCCCTGGGGGCCGGCGCCGCGGGCCTGTTTTTTGCGATTCTCGTCGGTCTTCTGGCGTTCAGCCTCCTGAGCCGTGCCTATTCCGCGCTCGGTCTCGATTCCCGGGTCGTGATCTTGGTTCTGTTCGGCTCGCTCATCGGCTCATATGTCAATCTGCCGCTCGCGCGGCTGCCGGAGCAGCGCGTCGTTTCCCGTCAGGTGGTGGAGATCTTCGGGGTTCCGTTTCTGGCCCCGGTCGCGGTCGACTGGCCGGGCACGATCGTCGCGATCAACGTGGGCGGCGCAGTCATTCCGATCCTGCTGTCGTTCTACCTGCTCGTCCGCTACAACCTCTGGGGGCTCGGCGCGTTGGCGACCGCGATCGTAGCCTTTGTGGTCCACCGGATGGCGACGCCGATTCCCGGCGTCGGCATTTCGGTGCCGACGATTGCCCCGCCGCTTCTGGCGGCAGTGGCCGCGCTCATCCTGTCCCGGCGATTCGCGGCCCCGCTCGCCTATATCGGCGGCAGCCTCGGGGTTCTGATCGGCGCCGATCTGCTCAACCTCAACCAGTTGCGCAGTCTTGGCGCTCCCGTAGCCTCGATCGGCGGCGCGGGGACCTTCGACGGCATCTTTCTGACCGGCGTGATCGCCGTGCTGCTCGCCAGTCTGGCCGCCGATCGGCGCTGAGGAGGCGGGGAGGGTCAAAATCTGTGGCGATTTTGCCACAATAGGTCACAAACGCTTGGCGGCGTTGATTGTCGGGTAGACTTGCGGAGAACCGAATCTTATAGTCCTCCATTGACGGCGGGGCGCACGCGTGTTGCGTATGGCGTCGCGAAGATATCCACGGAGACAGCAGAAATGATGGATCGTTGGCTTAAGGGCGTCGCAATTGCGGCGCTGACGGCCCTGGGGGCGGCAGCGGCTCAGGCGGCTGACCTTCCGACCAGGAAAGAGGCTCCGGCGCCGGTGTTCGTGCCGCCGCCTTTCACCTGGACCGGGTTCTACATCGGTTTGAACGCCGGCGGCATTTGGCCCAGCGGCGGCCGTGGCGCAACTCTCTTTGATCCGAACTTCGGTACCGATGGCGGCTTCCTCAACGCCAACTTTCCGGGCGGTCTCGGATCGCAAAGCGCCGGATTCCTCGGCGGCGGCCAGGCCGGCTACAATTGGCAGACCGGCGCTTTCGTGCTCGGCGTCGAAACCGACTTCGATGGGACGACCCTAAGCAAGTCGTTTAACAACGTCGGCACTCCCTTCTTAGGCGCGGGCGTTCCGGCACTCCTCGCGGGCGACTTCTTGAGCGTTAACGGCAAGACGAGCCTGAGTTGGCTGGGCACGACGCGGGCGCGGGTCGGCTTTGTCGCCACGCCGGACAATCGCCTGATGCTCTACGCCACGGGCGGCATCGCGTACGGCGGCGGGAGCTCGAACTTCAGTGTCTTTGACTCCACGACCGGCTCTTTTTGGACCGGCAGCCCCAGCTCCACCCGTGTCGGCTGGACGCTCGGCGGCGGTGTTGAATACGCGCTCACCAACAACTGGACGATCAGAGGCGAATATCTCTACGCTGACCTCGGCAAGAGCAACTTCACGACCGTCGGAAACGCCGCGGCGGCCACATTTTTTCCGGGTGTCTTCGCGAGCGGCCACATCAGCTACAACGCCTCGATCTTCCGCGCGGCCGTCAACTACAAGTTCTGAGCTTTTCGCTCCGAACCTGACCTTAAGGCCGGAGGAAAGGCGACTTTCCTCCGGTTTTTTTTGCGCCCGGAGCGCGGCTCGCGAAACGCTGCCTGACGCAGCCGCCCGCTCGCGCGCTTTCTCACGTTTCGCGGACGCAAGGACCGCCGTGAGGACGGTGGCGGCGGCGATGCAATGCGCCGGACGCTCACGAAGGCCGGCATGCATGGGCTGACCCGCCGTGTTAGAGACAGGCCCTTGAGAGGCGTCAGCGCGCGCCATTGCGGGGAATCGCGTGAACCCGATCGTCGTTGTTCTGAACGGCCCTAATCTCAACCTGCTCGGCAAGCGCGAGCCGGAGATTTACGGCCACGAGACACTCGCCGATGTCGAGGCGGACTGTCGGCGCCTCGGCAAAGACCTTGGGCTTGCGATCGAGTTTCACCAGAGCAATCGCGAATACGAGATCATCGACTGGATTCATGGCGCCCGCGAACGCGCCGCGGCGATTGTCATCAATCCCGCCGCCTTCACCCATACGTCGGTCGCCATCCTCGATGCGCTGAGCGCCTTCGAAGGGCCGATCATGGAAGTGCACATTTCCAATGTGCACAAGCGCGAGCCCTTCCGGCGCCATTCCTACGTGTCCGGCGTCGCCTCTGGGGTGATCGCCGGCTGCGGAACGCAGGGCTACGGCTTTGCGCTGCGGCGGATCGCCAGGCTGATCGGAAAGTCGCAGATTTGATCGGCTTGGGCGACGGCGATTTTGCATGGAGGGACCTTGGCGAGGGAGCGAGCGAGCGTTTGGCCTCTCTTGCTACCAAGTGGTAAGAATTACGTCAGACAGTGAAGCACGATGCCAGACATCCTGAAAATCAGCGTTGCGTTGACCGGCGAACAGGTCGCGACGCTCAAGGCCGCGGTTGATTCCGGGGAATACGCCACCACGAGTGAGGCGGTTCGCGAAGCGCTGCGCGAGTGGCAGCTCAAGCGCCAGCTTCAACGGGAGGATATCAGGCGGCTCCGGCAGCTGTGGGATGAGGGAAAGGCCAGCGGCCCGGTTCAGCCTTTCGACAGCAAGCGCACCCTCGCGGCCGCACGGCTTCGGCTCAAACGGTCCGGCGGCGGGTGACGGCGGTCCTTCTCTCCCCGGTGGCGGAACGCGATCTCGAAGACATATGGCTTGCAATCGCGGCCGACAATCGGCGCGCGGCGACCCGCATTCTTCGCCTCATCGCCGCAAGGATCGAGGGCCTGGCCGATCATCCGCGCCTCGCGCCACGACGTAAGGACATCCGGCCGGGCGCCCGTATGCTGGTCGTGGGGCGATATCTCGTTCTCTACGAGACCCATCCCGACACGGACGAGGGTCCTCTCGATTCCGTGGAAATTGTCCGTGTCATCGACGGCAGGCGCGACCTTCCAAGCCTATTTTGAGACTCAAGCTTGGTTGACGATGGCGAGCGCGAAGCCGTCCCAGCCTTTGACGCCGACGGTCTGGATCGCGGTCGCGCTCAGCCGCTTCTCGCCCGCCATCATTTCGAACATACTGCGCACGCCGATGACATCCGCGTGTCTGCTCGCCGCATCGACAACTTCCCCGCCTCTCACCACATTGTCGACCACGATCGCCGTTCCGGGGCGAGAGAGCCGCAAGGCCCATTCGAGATAGGCCGGATTGTTGGTCTTGTCGGCGTCGATGAACACGAAATCGAACGGGCCGATCCCCTCCGCCTCGATC
>DATNBG010000110.1:0-4694 GCA_035572075.1 Roseiarcus sp.
TCGCCCGCTCGAACCGTGACCTCGCGTGGCTCCATTTCGTTTTTCTCGCCGTCGTCACCGTGCTGCCGTTCTCGACCAGGCTGCTCGCCGATTTCCTGACCTACCGCTCCGCCTTTCTCATCTATTGGGTCAATCTCTTTCTCCTCGGCGCGTGTCTCTACGCCACGTGGGCGTGCGCCGAACGGGCGAAGCTTATTCGAGAGGAAGCCCACGGCGAGGTCTCGCGCGCGGTCAAGCGTCGCATCGTGGTCGCGCAATCGCTTTACGCGGTCGGCGCGCTTGTAGGGCTCGTCAACGTGACGCTCGGGATTGCGTTCATCCTGCTCGTCCAGCTCAATTACGCGATCGGGCCGAGGCTGCCCATTCTCTCGCGTCTCTGATGAGGCTCAGTCCTCGAACGGCAAGCCGGCATATTGTTCGGCGACCACCGCGGCGGCGTGCTGGGAATTGTGGAGATGGTCGAATTCGCTGAGCTTGATCCGGTTCTCGAACGCGTCGTCGTCCGGAAAGACGTGCAGGAGCTTCGTCAGCCACCAGGAAAAGCGCACCGACGCCCAGACGCGTCTGAGCGCCATGTCCGAATAGCTTTCGAGATAACGATCGTCGCCTTTTGAAAAATGCGCCGCAAACGCGCGCGCGAGATAGAAGACGTCGGAGATCGCGAGATTGAGGCCCTTCGCTCCCGTGGGGGGCACGATATGGGCGGCGTCGCCAGCGAGAAGCAGCCGGCCGTGGCGCATCGGCTCGGCGACGAAACTGCGCAAGGGCGCAATCGACTTTTCGATCGAGGGGCCAGTCACGATCTTGCGCGCGATGTCGTCCGGGAACCGCCGCTTGAGCTCCTCCCAGAACCTCGCGTCCGGCCAGTCCTCGATCCGCGTGTCGAGGCTGCACTGGATGTAGTGGCGGCTCAGCATCGGGTTGCGCAGCGAAGCGAGAGCGAAGCCGCGCTCGTGGCGGGCGTAGATGACCTCGCCGACGGGGGGCGTTTCCGACATGATTCCGAGCCAGCCGAACGGATAGGCGCGCTCGAAGGTTCTAAGCAGGGCCTTCGGAATGCTTTGCCGCGACACGCCGTGGAACCCGTCGCAGCCGGCGATGAAGTCACATTCGACCGTTTCGCTTGACCCATCCTTTTGGAAAGTCACCGTCGGCCCGGCGGAGGCGACATCGTGAAGCTGGACATTCTCCGCTTCTTCAACGATGCGCCCGCCATCGCGTTCCCTGATCCGGTAGAGCTCCTCGGTGATCGCGGTCTGGCCGTGCGACCACATCGGCCTGCCGGCGTGGGTCTTGGTGTCGATGAGGAACGGCTCGCGATCCTGCCAGGCGATATAGCTCCCGTCGTGCGCGTGGCCTTCACGGTCCATCCGTTCGCCTGCGCCCGAGTCGCGCAGGACTTTGACCGAACCGTATTCGAGCACGCCGGCGCGGATGCGCTTGAGGACATGCGCTTTTGTCTGGCGCTCGATGACGACGCTGTCGATGGCGTTGAGATGGAGCAGATGCGACAAGAGGAGGCCGGCCGGGCCGCCGCCAATGATCGCGACCTGAGTGCGCGTCATGTTCGTTCCCTATCGGTCGCCCACAAACTCGATGGCGACCGACGCCGCTTGTAGCGGTGCGCGCTGATCGCGACTAGAGTAGTCGGCGCTCCGCGCGCCCCTCGGTGGGATTCGGTCAGTGTGCGCTGCCCACTGTGGAGGCCGGCGATGATCCAATTGTATGGCAATCCCAAGTCCCGAGCGATGCGATGCCTATGGTTGCTCGAAGAGACGGGCCAGCCCTATCAACTGATAGAGAAAAGCACCCGCGCCGACGATTTGCAGACTGCCGAATATATGCGGCTCAACCCAAATGCGCGCATTCCCACTCTCGTGGATGGCGATGTGACGTTGTGGGAGTCCATGGCCATCAACATCTACCTCGCGCAAAAATATGACGGGCCGATTCATCTCGCCGGGCCCAAAGATTTGGGTCTCGCCGCCCAGTGGAGCTTCTGGGCTGTTTTGGAGATGGAAGAGCTGCTTCTCGGCCTCTTGGAGCATCGAGCGGTGCTGCCCGAATTCGCCCGCGACGCCTCGCAGGCGGAACGCTGCGAATTGTTGCTGCGGAAGCCGCTCGGCGTGCTCGATGCCAGGCTGACCGGTCGCGCGTACCTGACTGGCGAGAGCTTCGCCGCCGCTGACCTCAACGTGGCAAGCATTCTCGCCTGGGGAAGAATGGCGCGGCTCGATCTCTCGGCGTGCCCGCAGGCAGCGCGATGGCTGGACGCGTGCCTGGCGCGGCCGGCCTATCGCCGGGTGCGGGACCTGGCGCGCGCCAAATGATCGGATCGCGGCGGAAAGGCCCCGGCCTATTGGGCGAGGCCCACCGCGCGAAGCGCGGCGGCCTGGCGCTCAGCAACCGCTTCCTCGCCGAAGCCTTCGATCGCGTCCTCATAGAGGCGATGGAAGTTGAGCCGCGCGCCGAGCCTTAAGAAGGCGCCGCCGAGGCCGATGGTCGCCCGGTCGAGAAACACGAACTCGCGGGGCACCACAAGTCCGCCGCCGTCGGCGCGCAGCGCCCGCATGACCTGGCCGAGCTCCTTGCGTCCGTATTCGCCCGGACTGACGCCATCCGCCGCGGTCCGCACCCGGTCGTCGAGGATGGGCCCGCAGAGAAAGCGGGCCCAGATGTTCATGGCGTCGAGCGCCCCGCGGCTCAAGCCGGAGAAACCCCACATCTCGTAGGCTTGTTCGATGCGCGCCTTGTCTCCGGCCTTGAACCCCCGATAGAGCTCGACCACGCCGAGCACGAAGCGCGGCGGGAAGACGCGCACGCAGCCGTAGTCGAAGAGGTCGATCCCTTCGACTTCGAGAGCCTCCTCCCGTCCTTTCGCCGCGACCGCGTAGTTTCCGAGGTGCGGGTCGCCGTGGATCACGCCATAGCGGAGGAACGGGCGCCACCAGGCTTCGAACAGGCCGACGGTGATGGCGTTGCGCGCCTCCTGGGGAGCGCTCTCGAAACGCGTCAGCTTCTCGCCGTTCAGCCATTGCATCGTCAGCAGGCGGCGGGTCGACAGGCTCTCCTCGATGCGCGGCACGCGGACGAACGGCCGGTCGGCAAGCATCAGGCGATAGAGGCGGGCGATCCTGGCCTCACGCTCATAGTCGAGCTCTTCGCGAACCCGCTCCCGAATCTCGCCGGCGATCTCGCGCGTGTCGATCGCGGCGCTCATGCGCCGGTGCAACGAGAACACGAGGTCGAGCTGGGCGAGGTCCGTCTCGACGGCCGAGGCCATGTCCGGATATTGCAGCTTGCAGGCGAGCCATTCGCCCTCGAGACTTCTGGCCTTGTGCACCTGCCCGAGCGACGCCGCCGCGGCGGGCTTGAGGTCGAACTCGGAGAAGCGCTCCCGCCAGTCCGCTCCAAGCTCGGCCTGCATCCGGCGGCGCACGAAGGCCGCTCCCATCGGCGGCGCCTGGGATTGCAGCTTCATCAATTCGTTGGCGTAGTCCTGCGGCAGCGCCTCCGGAATGGTGGCGAGAAGCTGGCCCACCTTCATCAGCGGACCCTTCATCGAGCCGAGCGCGGAAGCGAGCGCCTTCGCGTCCGCCGCCCGACCTCCGCCGCGCAGCCGGTTGACGCCGACCCGCGCGGCGAGCGCGCCGGCGTTGACGCCGAGGCGGGCGTAGCGGGCGGCCCTCGCGCTCAGGCGATCGGCTTCGCTGTCGTGGTCCAAGAGGAAATCCTGCAGAAGACCTGATGGATATAGAGCGCCCGCCGAGCAATTTCATCCGCGGTTCGGCAAATGGGGCCGAAGACCGCAATTTTCCCCAAGAGCGCGCGGGCGCCGCTCTGCTAGGTCGCATGGGAGCGCGGGCCTGTCCTCGAAGAGAACGGCGGCGCGATACGGAGAGAGACATGATTCTGCGCTTGTGGCGCGGCTGGACGAGCCCGGAAAACGCCGACCGCTACGAGGAACTCATCGCAACGGCGATCTTCCCCAGCATTCTCAAGAGGGCCATTGCCGGATTGGAAGGGCTCGAACTCTTCCGCAAGGCCGCCGATGGCGAGGTCGAGTTCATGACGCTGATGCGCTTCTCGTCATGGGGAGCGGTCAAGGCCTTCGCCGGTCCCGACTGGGAGGTCTCGGTCGTGCCGGAGGCGGCGCGCGCTGTGCTCGCCCGCTTTGACGAAAAGGCCGCGCATTACGAGGCGCGCGTTCCGTAGAGCGGACCGGCGACCCCGCCGGGGCGCGCTCAACGAGCGCGCCCTACAGCCCCTCCAGCTCGTCGATCATGCGTTCGATCACCGAAAGGCCGATCGTCCAAAAGCCGGGGTCCTTCGCGTCGAGGCCGAAGGGCTTGAGCAGCTCGGAATAGGATTTCGAGCCGCCGGCCGAGAGCATCGCGAGATAGCGCTCGGCGAAGCCCTCGCTCGATCGCTCGTAGACCCCGTAGAGGGAATTCACCAGGCAATCGCCGAAGGCATAGGCGTAGACATAGAACGGCGAATGAATGAAATGCCCGATATAGGCCCAATAGGTCTCATAGCCGGGCCTGAGCGCGATCGCGGGCCCGAGGCTTTCGGCCTGGGTCGTCATCCATGACTGGCTGATCCGCTCCGCCGTCACTTCGCCGTTGCGGCGCTCGAGATGAACGAGCCGCTCGAACTTGTAGAACGCGATCTGGCGCACCACGGTGTTGAGC
>DATNBG010000111.1:0-4445 GCA_035572075.1 Roseiarcus sp.
AAATAAACTCCGGGAATGCCGAGCGCCGCAAGGATCGGCAGCTCCGACCAGTACGGCGCGGCCTCGATCCTTCCTCTGTCGGGGCGCACAGCGCGGACCGCCGCGACAAGCCTTTCCAGCCGCACAGCGTCGGGAGCGCTTTCGAATGGCTGCCCGCCGATCGCGTGATCGCGGTGGGTCGGATACGAGAACCGGACCTGCACGCGCTCGTCGGTGACTGCCGAACGCACTGCCGCCTCGAGGCCCTCCCGAACGCGATCGAGTGAAATCCCCGGCGGAATCTTAACGATCAGGCTGATCGTGCATTCGCCGGGTACGGCGATATAGCCGCCCGCCCGGACCCCGGTGGGCAGGACAAATCCCGAGCCGACAAGCGGATGAGCGCCGGCCGCGGCCAGTTCGTCCGAGTACCGCCACAGCGCCGAGAGCGCCGGATGGGCGGCCTTCAACGCGTCGACGCCGAGTTCCGGCACACCGAAATAGGCCGATTTGCCGACCACCGTGATGTCGCAAAGGATGAAGCCCATGTGGGCGACATAGACGTCGAGCATGGTCGGCTCGACGTAGACCGCCATGTCCGGCTTTGGAACGCTTCCTTCCTCGATCAAACGCGCGAACGCGCGAGCGCCGGCGCTGACCCCGCTGCCGGGCTCCCCGCTTTCCTCGTCGCCGACAAAGGCAAACATTACGGTAGGATCGAGCGGCAGGCCCGCGCGGTCAAGCGTGCGGACGGCTTCGAGCGTGGCGCAAAGCCCGGCCTTGAGGTCGCTCGCGCCTCGGCCCCAGACGCGCCCGTCGACCAACGCGCCGCCGAACGGATCCTCGCGCTCGGTATCGGCCCATCGCTCCCGCCAGCCCTGCACCTGCACGGTGTCGGTGTGACCGATCAGGAGCAGCGTGTCGCCGCCATCGCGGCCGCGCCGCCGGCCCCACACATTCGGCCGGCCAGGCTCAAAATCACTCGACCCGATGTCCTCCGCGCCGATTGCGGCGAGTTCCTCCTTGAGCAACGTCGCGAAGGCGGCCTCCTCACCCGTCACGCTCGGCGTGGCGATCGCGCGCCTGAGCAGCGTCAGCGCATGGTCGGCGTCGAACGCCTCGCGCAGTTGGGAGAGGAGAGTTGGCGATCGCTCGGTCATCTCATCCCACCACGCAACCGCTTCCGCCTCGCCGCGCTGGGCCGCCAGACACCACTTGCGCCATAAAGGCAGGCGTGGCACGACTTGTCCAGTCAACTGTGTCACGTCGCTCATATGGCGCCCAGTCTCCGCCCGTTTCCCTCGGAGCGGCCTCTCTACCGGCGGCTCGTTGAGGAGTTGCGCGCGGACATCGCCAGCCGTGCGGTCGGCGACCGGATCGAGAGCGAGCCGAAGCTCGCCCGGCGCTTCGGCGTCAGCCGGTTCACGGTGGCGCGAGCCATCGAAATCCTGGTCGACGAAGGCCTGGTCCGCCGGCGCCAGGGATCAGGAAGCTTCGTCGCGCCGCCCTCGCTGGTGCGCGCGCCCTCTTACCTGTCGAGCTTCACCGAGGCGGTGGAAGCGCAGGGCCGGATAGCCTCCCACCGGCTTTTGAGCTTCGGTCCGGCTGCCTGGCGGGAGGGCCTGCCCTATCCCGAGGACGCCGCGCTCATTGCCATGGATCGCCTGCGCTTCGTCGACGGCGCCCCTGCCGCGATCCATCGCTCGATCATCGACAAGAGGGTGGCGGACCGTATCGGGTTGACGCGAAGCGTCGCAGCCGCGCCCGGGTTCTCTCTCTACCGTTTGTTCGATCGGCGCGGGCTTGTCATCGAGCGCGGAGTCGAGACGTTGCGCGCTCGCGCCGCGACGGCCGAAGAGGCGCGGCTGCTCGACATCGCCGACGCGCCCGTCGTCATGGCGGTGCGCCGCGAGACCTTTGGGCCCGACGGCGTGCTGCTCGACGTGGTCGACGCCGCGTATGACGCGCGGCGTTATTCCTACCAAGCCGAAATCAGGCGCGATCGCGCGCCGGCAGCCTCGAGCTCTCGCTCGCGGAAGATAGTGGAGGCCAACCATGCGTCGAATTCGAATGTTAAGCGCGCTTTCGGCCCTCGCCTTGGGCCTTGGGGCGATCGCGTCGGCAGGCGCGGCTGAAAAGCCGGTCGCCCTGATCATCGCGCAGGGAGGCCTCGGCGATAAGTCGTATAACGATCTCGCCTATTCCGGCTTCAAGAAGGCGCTCTCCGAATACAAGCTCGAAGGCAAGCCGGTCGAGTCCAAGGATATTGTCGCCCAGGCGCCCGACATCCTGCGCCGCGCTTCCGACGCCGGCTTCGGCCTGATCGTCGACCTCGAATTCTCAAGCGGCGACGCCCTCAAGGCCGTGGCGAAGGAATATCCTGGTGTCGACTATGCGATCCTGAACGAAGTCCAACCGGGGGCGAACGTCGCCTCGATCCTGTTCCAGGAGCAGGAGGGCTCCTATCTCGCGGGCGCGCTCGCGACGATGGTGGCGATGGACCCGAAGATCAAGGGCATGTCCGGCAAGCCGGTGATCGGGGTGATCGGCGGCACCAAGTCGGTCGGTATCGACAAGTTCATCGTCGGCTATATTCAGGGAGCGCACGCGGTTGACCCGAGCGCCGAGGTCAAAGTCGCCTATTCCAACAATTTCGGCGACCCGGCGATCGGCCTGCAGATGGCCAAGGCGATGTTCGACGCCGGCGCCAACGTCGTCTATCAGGTGGCGGGCGGCACCGGCCTCGGCGTCATCAAGGCGGCGAAGGAAGCGGGCAAATTCGCCATCGGCGTCGACACCGACCAGGACGGCCTCGCCCCGGGCTCGGTGCTGACCAGCATGGTCAAGCGCTCGGATGTCGCGGTCGAGACCGTGATGAAGGACTACGCCGACGGGAAGTTCCCGGGCGGCAAGACGGTGATTCTCGGCCTGGCGAATGACGGCGTCGGCCTCTCGCCGATGAAATACACCAAGGACATGATCCCCGCCTCGATGCTCGACAAGGTCGAGGGCATGAAGAAGAAGATCCTCTCGGGCGAGATCAAGGTCTGGAACGTGGTCGATCAGGGCTATCCGGACTTCTTCAAGTGAATGGAGAAGCCGGCGCCAAAGTGCGGCTCGGCGCCCGCGATCTGACCCGCCGCTTCGGCGCCGTCGTCGCCAACGATGGCGTCACCCTGTCGGTCGCGCCGGGAACGATCCACGCGGTGGTCGGCGGCAACGGCGCGGGAAAATCGACGCTGATGCGCATCCTGCAAGGCCTCGACGCACCGGACGCGGGAACCGTCATCCTCGACGACCGTCCGGTGCGCCTCTCCGGACCCGCCGACGCGTTCGCGCGCGGCGTCGGCATGGTCCACCAGGAATTCATGCTGGCGCCGCCGCTCTCGCTCATCGAGAACCTGATCCTCGGCGCCGAGCCCGTCAGCGCCGGCGGCCTGGTCGACTGGGGCAGAGCGGAGGCGGAAGCCAACCGCGCCGCCGCCCTCGCCGGCGTTCATGTCGACTGGCGGCTCAGGGCGGCTGACGCGCCGATCCATGTCCGCCAGATCCTCGAGATCCTGCGGCTCCTTTATCGCGGCGCGGACGTTCTGATCCTCGACGAGCCGACCGCGGTGCTGGCGCCGAAGCAGATCGAAGACCTGCTCAAGCTCATGCGAAAGTTGAAGGCGGAGGGGCGAACGATCGTCTTCATCAGCCACAAGCTGGAGGAGGTGATGAGCGTCGCCGACGCGATCACCGTCATGCGCTCGGGCCGCGTCGTGGCGACGACGACGGCGGCAAAGACCAACCTCTCCGAACTCGCCCGCGCGATGGTCGGCGAAGCCGTGGAGCCGCCGCGGGTCGACCCGCGCCCGCGTTCCGTCAACGCGCCGCTGTTCTCGGCGCGTGGCCTGGTCGGGGCGGACGCGATGGGCTTCGATCGCCTTGGGCCGGTCGACCTCGACGTCTTCCCCGGCGAGATCGTCGGCGTAGCGGGCGTCGGCGGCAATGGACAGGACGAACTCGTCGCCTGCGCGGCCGGCCTCGCCGCGCCGGTCGCGGGCCAGATCGTCCTCGGCGGGCGCGACCTGACGGGCGCTTTGGCCGCGAGCTTCCGGGCCGCCGGCGTCGGCTACGTCAGCCCGGACCGCGCCGACGAAGGCTTGTGTCTCGCCGCCTCCATTCGCGACAATTTCGTTGCCGGACGCGAGCGCGAACCCGAATTCTCCCGCCTTGGCGTCATGCGCCGCTCCGCCATCGACGCGGCTGCATCGCGCGCGCTCGACCTTCTGTCGGTGCGTTTCGGCGCGCTGACCGATCCGGCGGCAAGCCTGTCAGGCGGCAACCAGCAGCGGCTCGTGCTGGCGCGCGAACTCGAACGAGACCCAAGATTTCTCGTTGCGGCGCAGCCGACTCGCGGCGTCGACATTGCCGGGACGGCCTTTATCCATCGCATGATCGCGGCCTTCCGCGATCGTGGCGGC
>DATNBG010000112.1:0-6759 GCA_035572075.1 Roseiarcus sp.
GCGTCGCCTGGCGCGCGGCGGGTTCGACCGCGCGCTGCATGATCCGGCCGGAAAACCGCTGCTCGATCGTCATGGCCCCCAGGCCCCGCGCGGTCAGGGGACGAGCGCGAGCGCGCGGACCGGCGAGCCGGTGCCGCCCACGAATTTGAGCGGGGCGGCGATCAGGATCGCGCCCTTGGGCGGCAGTTGATCGAGATTGCAGAGGCTGGCGAGGCCGTAGCGGTTGGCCTTGTGAACCAGATTGTGCGCCGGGAACGGCGGGGTCATGCCGCCGGCCGAGCCCGCGTCGGTGCCGACCGTCTCCGATCCCCACCCGACGATGTTCTTCGAGATGAGGTATTCGATCGCTTCCGCGGTCGGCCCCGGAGAATGGGGGCCCTTCTCGTCGGCGTTGAGGAAAGTCGCGGTCTCGCCGTTGCGCTTGTACCAGTCGGTGCGCAGCAAAACCCAGCTGCCCGCCTCGATCCCCCCATGCTCGCGCTCCCATTCCTTCACGCTGTCGGGGGTGAGCAGATAGTCGGGATCCTTCGTCGCTTCGCGCGAGCGGTCGATGACGCAGACCGGAGCGACGAAATTCCTGACCGGAATCCGGTCGGTCGTGTTGTCCTTGTGGTCCCGGCCGGTGATCCAGTGCACGGGAGCGTCGAAATGGGTGCCGGTGTGCTCGCCGAGCTCGAGCCAGTTCCACGCCCAGAACGGGCCGTTCTGATCATAATGCGAGATCTCGTGCACCTTGACCGCCGGCGTGTTCTTGCCAACCTGCGGCGGCAGATAGAGCACGGGCGTATTGGGCCCGAGCGGCGCGGTGAGGTCGACGACCTTGACCGACCCCGACACCAGCGCCGCGGCGAAGTCCGAAAGGACCGTGTTCGTGCTCATCCTGATCGCTCCTCGAGAGTTCCTCGGCTGTGTCCGCATTGTCCTCGGACCGGGCGCGGGCCGGTCGCGCGCGCGAACGCGAAGCGCCACCATAGCCGAGGAATATGCGCATGCAAGCAACCGCTCCGCGCGCGTCGGGATGGTTCGCCGGGCCCTTTTAGCGCAGGCTCAAGCGTTGCTGGGGCAGCCGCGGGACTGAAGCTTCGCCCCGCCGCTCGCCGGATATATGCGTCCGGTTGCGAATCCGCGGAGACCAAAGGGGACAGGCTATCGCCGGTCGTAGTCAAGCCCGATGTCGAGGATCGGCGCGCTGTGGGTGAGCCAGCCGACGGAAATGAGATCGACCCCGGTTTCGGCGATCGCCGGCGCGGTTTCGAGGGTGACGCGGCCCGAGGCCTCGCTGATGGCGCGGCCGCCAATCATCGCGACGCCCTTTCGCAACTCGTCGAGAGACATGTTGTCGAGCAGCACCGCGTCGACTCCGGCGGCGAGCGCCTCTTCGAGCTCGGCAAGCGTGTCCACTTCGACCTCGATCTTGACGAGGTGGCCGACATGGGCGCGCACCCGGCGGATCGCCTCCTTGACGCCGCCGGCGATCGCGACATGATTGTCCTTGATCAGCGCCGCGTCGTCGAGGCCGAAGCGGTGGTTGGCGCCCCCGCCCGCGCGCACGGCGTATTTCTCGATTGAGCGCAGAAGCGGCGTCGTCTTGCGGGTGCAGACGATGCGCGCGTGAGTGTGCGCGACCGCCGCGGACAGTTTTGCTGTCGCGCTCGCGATCCCGCTCAAGCGGCTTATGAAGTTGAGCGCGACGCGCTCGGCCGACAGGATGCCGCGCGCGGGCCCCTCGATCGCGGCGATCGCCGCTCCCCGCGCCACCGTCGCGCCGTCGGGGATGACCGGCTTGAACCGGATCGCGGGATCGATAAGCCGGAACGCGAGCGCCGCGAGATCGAGGCCGGCGACCACGCCCTCCTGGCGCGCCGCCATCACGGTCCGGACGGCGCAATCCGGGGACGCGATGGCGTCGGTCGTGATGTCGCCCGCGCGGCCGAGGTCCTCGAGCAACGCCTGGCGGACGATCGGCTCAATGAGCAGGGTGGGCGGCGGAACGAGCGCCATGGCCTCAAGCCTGCCGGGCGAGAGGACGGGGCGCGATCGCTTCCGCATCGGCGAGCGCATCGGCGAGGGTTAAGCGCGAACGGGCCGGCGCGGCGGGCCGTCCCGGGAAATCGGCGCGGCAATGGGCGCCCAGGCTGTGCTCGCGGCGGAGCGCGGCGACGGCGATCATCAGCGCGACCAGGGCGGGATCGGCGGCCGCCGATCCGGAGCAAGCCAGGGCGGCGAGCGGGCCGATCGCGGACGTGAGCGCCTCGCCGTCGCGGATGACGCCCGCCGCCCGCGACAGGATCGGCCGCGCGGCGTCGGGAACGGAGGCCGCGGGCGTTCGGCCAAAGTTCCGGGCAGGCGCCATGCCGCTCGCCGGCGCGCCATCGATGGACCTGGCGATCGCCGCCGCGAACACCGCGGCCTCGGCGAGGGAGTTGCTCGCGAGGCGGTTTGCCCCGTGCAGGCCGGTCGAGGCGGCTTCGCCGCAGGCCCAGAGGCCGGCGACCGACGTCCGCCCTTGAGCGTCCACGGCGACGCCGCCCATGTGGTAGTGCTGCGCGGGCCGGACGGGGATCGGCTCGCGCGCCGGATCGACGCCGGCCGCCCGGCAGGCCGCCGCAATGGTGGGGAAGCGCGTGGCGAAGCGGTCGCCAAGCGCGCGCCGCGCGTCGAGAAACACGCGCTGGCCCTCGGCTCGCCGCCGCCAGATCGCTCGCGCGACGGCGTCTCGCGGGGCAAGCTCCGCTCCGGGCGTTTGAATCATGAACCTGTCGCCGGAGCCGTCGATCAGGATGGCGCCTTCGCCGCGCACCGCCTCGCTGATGAGCGGCGCCGGCCGTGTCCTCACGTCGAGCGCGGTCGGGTGGAACTGTACGAACTCCATATCGGCCAGGACCGCGCCGGCGCGCGCGGCAAGCGCCAGACCCTGCCCAAAACTGCTTAGCGGGTTGGTGCTGTCGGCAAACAATCCCCCAATCCCGCCGGTCGCGATCACGATCCTGTCCGTTGCAAAGGCCGCCGGCCCCGAGGGGCCTGCCGCAAGGAGCCCGCGGACCGTGTTGTCCTCGACGGCGAGGCGCCTGGCCTCGAAGCCTTCGAGAATTTGGATCGAGCCGGCGCCCCGCGCCGCTGCGACAAGCGCGCGCATGATTTCGCGCCCGGTTCCGTCCCCGCCCGCATGGACGATCCTCGGGCGGCGATGCGCCGCCTCGAGTCCGAGCGCGTACCCGCCATCGGGCGCGCGATCGAAGCGAACGCCGAGACAAAAGAGCCTCTCGATCGCCCGAGGAGCGCCGCGCGCGAACTCATCGGCGATCTTGGGGTCCGTGAGCCCGTCCCCCGCGGCGATCGTGTCCGCCGCGTGGAGCGCCGGACTGTCGCCATCGCCGATCGCCGCGGCGACGCCGCCTTGCGCCCACAGCGTCGAGCCTTCGGCGCCGAGCGGCGCCTTGCTGACAATGACGACGGGCCTCGGCGCGAGCTCGAGCGCCGTCATCAGCCCCGCGATGCCGGCGCCGACCACGACGACGGAACCGTGGAGCGGGATGAGGTCGGCGCTCACAGCGCCAGCATCCTTTCGACTGCGCGCCGAGCAGGCCCCGCGACGATCGGGTCGATCGTCACCTCGTCTTCCAGCGTCTCGAGCGCATGCCGGATCTTGCCGAGCGTGATCCGCTTCATATGCGGGCAAAGCCCGCAAGGCCGGACGAACTCGATCTCCGGATAGCGGACCGCGACGTTGTCGCTCATCGAGCATTCGGTGACGAGCGCGACCCGCGCCGGCCGTTTGCTCCCGACATACTTGACCATGTCGGCGGTCGAGCCGGCGAAATCGGCCGCGGCGACGACCTCGGGCGGACATTCGGGATGGGCGAGCACGACCGCGCCCGGATGGGCTTCGCGCAGCTCGCGAATGTCGGCCGCGGTAAACCGCTCGTGCACTTCGCAGCGCCCGCGCCAGGCGATGATCTCGACCCGCGTCTCAGCCGCGACATTGCGCGCCAGATACTCGTCGGGGATCATGATCACGCGCGGGACCCCGAGCGATTCCACCACCGTCTTCGCGTTGGACGATGTGCAGCAAATGTCGGAAGCGGCCTTCACCGCGGCCGACGTATTGACATAAGTGACAACGGGGACGCCCGGATAAGCCTTGCGCAAAAGGGCGATATCGTCGGGCGCAATCGACTCCGCGAGCGAGCAGCCGGCTCGCGGGTCGGGGATCAGCACGGTCTTCGTGGGATTGAGCAGCTTCGCGGTCTCGGCCATGAAGCGCACGCCGGCCATCACGATCACCTCGGCGTCGCCGCTCGCGGCTTCCCGGGCCAGCGCCAGGCTGTCGCCGACGACGTCGGCGACGCAGTGAAAGATTTCCGGCGACTGGTAGTTGTGCGCGAGAACGATCGCGTTGCGCTCGGCCTTCAGCCGCACGATCGCATCGATATCCGCTTCAAACAGCGGCCATTCGAAGGGCGGGATGACGCGGCTCACCCGGCGATAGAGGGCGTCCGAGGGGCGCGAGGCTTGCAGAGCGGACATGCGTTATACTCATATCGAGCATTTCTAGGATATACTTATCATGAGAATTAAGGCTGTCAAGAGCGGGTGAGCGGCAGCTTGGTTCCGGCGGCCGCGCGCTCCTCACGCACGGCGGCGCGAAAGCGATAGGCCTTCGCCGGACGCCCGCCGGTGTCGGAAACGGTTTCTCCCGTCTCCTCGACCAGCTCCTGCTGTTCGATGAGACGGCGGAAATTGGGCTTGTGCAGGTTGAGCCCGGCGACCGCCTCGACGCAGCGCTGCAGCTGCAGCAGCGTGAAGATGGGCGGCATCAGTTCGAAGATGACCGGATTGTATTTGATCTTGGCCCGGACCCGCGCAATGCCGGTCGCAAGGATGCGGCGATGGTCGCCCGCCATCGGGCGGCCCAACGCCGGCTCGCGCCGATGCCCGGCCGGGCCGCAGGCCTCGGGAACGAGGCGAGCTTCGTACAGAAGCTCGTAGCGCTGGAGGGCCAGTTCCTCATTCCACTGCCGCCCTTCGAGCCCGAAGGCGATCGCCGCCCGCTTCCTGCGCGCCGCCCGGTCGCCTCCGCTCTCCGCCCAGTGGCGCAGTTCGCGCGCGATCGTATTCTTGATCAAGGGCGGCGGGCCGCCGCGATGGTCCTCCCACGGAAAATAGTCGTACCACGGTCGCCAGGCGGCCTGAGGAGCGATCGTTCCTTCCTCGCGGACGAGGCCGAGATAGCTGATCGAAATCGCGTGCGCGTCCGCCGGCCCATTGCGCCGGTCGGAATCCGCGAACGTGTAGAGCTGCTCGACGTAACCAAGCGGATGGCGGGTTTGCCGCTCGACCCACGCGCGCAATCCCGACTGGAGCGAGCGATGAGCAACCTCGAACGGCCCCGACGGCAGCGCGCGCCCGTCATCGATCGTCATGGCGAGCGGCCGCCCGTCGGCGACCGCGACCAGCACCGCGATCAGTTCAACCGCGATGGAGTGCGCCGGCGGATCGCTGCTCACGACTGACCTTCGCTCCGCCACGCGCCGCCCGGCGGCGCTGCAACAGCGTCAGCAAGCCTTCAGCGGCGATGGCCGAGACCGATGCCGATCGTCTTGGCCTTTTGCCGGACCGCGGCCTCGGTCCGTTTCATGGATTTGGCGACCTCGGCCGCCGGGGTCCGTGCTTTCGAATGCGCCTTGAGCGCGCGAACATCGTCCTTTGTCCAGGGGACGCGAGCAGGAGTTTTCTTCTTGGCCATGAGTTCCAGTCCTCCTTCTTGATTCGACCCTTCCGTTGTCGCGCGGCAATGCGGGCCAACGCAAGCCTCGCCGAGGCTCCCGACATCTATCATCGGGTTTCGCGCGCCGGGCAAGCGGGCGCCTTCTTGAAGCCAATTCATGGAGCATGCTCTGAAGGCCGCTCCAAAATCGACTAAGATGCTCCGATGGGCGAGAGGCAGGTCCGCAAGATCATCCATATCGACATGGACGCCTTCTACGCGTCCGTCGAACAGCGGGACAACCCCGATCTCAGGGGCCGGCCGGTGGCGGTCGGACATGGGGCGAAGCGAGGCGTGGTCGCCGCGGCGAGTTACGAAGCGCGACGCTTCGGGGTTCGCTCGGCCATGCCTTCGATGGTCGCGATGCGGAGGTGTCCAGAGCTCGTGTTCGTGCCCCCGAGGTTCGAGGTGTACCGCGCCGTGTCGCGTGAGATCCATGCGATCTTCAGGGACTACACGCCCCTCATCGAGCCGCTCTCGCTCGATGAGGCCTATCTCGACGTCACCGACAATCTGAGAGGCATCCCCACCGCCTGGGAGACCGCGAAGGAGTTAAGGGCGCGCATCCTGGCCGAAACGCAGCTCACCGCCTCGGCCGGGGTTTCGTGCAACAAGTTTCTTGCCAAGCTCGCCTCCGACCATCGCAAGCCCAACGGCCAGTTCGCGATCATGCCCGATGAAGCCGAGGCGTTCGTCGCGGCGCTTCCGGTGGCGAAATTCCATGGCGTAGGCCCGAAGACGGCGGCCAGGATGCACGCGCTCGGCATCGAGACAGGCGCGGACTTGCGAGATCAGACCCTGGCCTTCTTACAAGCGCGGTTTGGCAAGGCGGGCCATTGGTACTTTGAGATCGCGCGCGGCCGCGACGATCGTCCGGTTCAACCCGACCGCGAGCGAAAGTCCTCCGGATCGGAGACGACCTTTCCCGAGGACCTGACCGATTCCGCCCGGATCGAAGCAGGCGTGATCGCGATGGCCGACGATGTCTGGGC
>DATNBG010000113.1:0-4178 GCA_035572075.1 Roseiarcus sp.
CTCGGCGCCTTCATCAAGGATTATCTGGTCAACAACCCGGACGTCCTGCGGGCGGCGATCGAAGCCCTCGACAAGCATGACAAGGAGGCCGCCGCGGCGGAGCGCGAGAAGGTCGTGACCAGCGAAGCGGGCGACCTCTTCAACTCGAAATATCAGGCGACCGTCGGCAATCCGAAGGGGAGCGCTACGCTGGTCGAATTCTTCGATTACAATTGCCATTTCTGCAAAGGCGCGCTGCCGGACGTCGCCAAGCTCATGAAAGACGACCCGAACCTCAAGGTCGTTCTCAAGGATTACCCGGTTCTGGGGCCGGGGTCGGTCGAAGCGGCGAAGGTCGCTTCCGCCGCGCGCAAGCAGTTGCCCGGCGAGAAGTTCTGGGCTTTCCACTCGAAACTGCTCGCGAGCCACGGGCCCGTCGGCAAGGACCAGGCCCTGGCGGTCGCCCGCGAGCTCGGCCTCGACATGGACCAGCTCGCCAAGGACATGGAGAGCCCTGACGTCAAGGCGGGGTTGAGCCAGGTCATGCAGCTCGCCGATGCGTTGCAGATCAACGGCACGCCGACCTTCGTCGTGGGCCAGGACGTCGTTGTCGGCGCGGTCGGTTACGACCAGCTGAGGGACAAGGTCGATTCCGTGCACAAGTGCGGCCACGCGACCTGCTGAACGCGGCGGCGGCTTTGGAGCAGGATGATCAGGTTGACTGAGACCCGTCATTGCGAGCCACAGGGGCGTCGAAAGACGCCCGTCCTTTCGGACTGGCTATGGCGAAGCAATCCAGCGGAACGTGGGCGCCCTGCCGCCCCTGGATTGCTTCGTCGCTGCGCTCCTCGCAATGACGCGCGCCATTCAACCTAATGTCATCATCCTCTAGCCTCGAAATCTAATGAACGCGCCTCACTGGCGTCATTCCCACTGACCGGCGGGGGCCGTTTTGACCGCACTGCAAGCGATCGTCATGGCCGTGCTGCAGGGCGTGACCGAGCTCTTCCCGGTCTCGAGCCTCGGCCACGCCGTGATCCTGCCGCGGCTCCTGAACTGGGGGGTCAACGAGAAGGCGCCCGACTGGCTCGCCTATCTCGTGGTCATGCACCTCGGCACGTCGATTGCGCTCTTCGCCTTCTTCTGGCGCGACTGGCTCAATTTCGCGCTCTCCCTCATTGGCGTCTCGGGAAGCAGCGCGGCGGGGAGGAGGACGTTCTTCCACGTGGTCCTGGCGACCATCCCGGCGGTCGTCGTCGGCGCCCTCTTCCGCAAGATCCTCGGCGACGCTTTCGCCGCGCCGGCGATCGCCGCCGTGTTCCTGATCGTCAACGGGTTCATCCTCTATTTCGGCGACCGGATCAGCGAGCAATCGGTCGGGACGGTCGATCAGCTCAACTGGAAGGGGGCGCTGGCGGTCGGCTTCGCCCAGTGCCTGGCGCTGATTCCCGGGATCTCCCGCTCCGGCTCGACGATCGTCGCAGGCGTCGTGGCGGGGCTGAAGCATGCGGAGGCGGCGCGGTTCTCGTTCCTGATGGGCGCGCCGATCATTCTCGCCGCCAATGTCCATGAGGCGCCGAAACTCCTCAAGCAGGGCGCGACGCTGGGGCCGTTGGCGGTCCTGTCCGGCGTCGTCGCCGGCATTGTCGCTTATCTGAGCCTCACCATCCTGATGCGCTATTTCAACAAGCACGAGTTCGAGGCGATGAGCCCGTTCGCCTATTATTGCTGGGCGGCGGGCGTCGTCAGCCTGGGCGTCATCGCGCTCATCTGAAAGCCGGGCTTGGCCGCGGGGCCGGACGCCCCATATTTTCGACGCTTGGGACGCGGAATTGGCCGCGCTTTCCATGAGGCGCTTCCCATGGCGACGATCGAATTCATGCCGGCGCGGCTGACGGCCGAGGAGACCGAGGATCTCAGGCGGGCGGTCGCCTGCCTCGAAGGGACGAGCTTCGCCCAGCGCCTGACCGAGGCGGCCGGGCGCCCGGTCGGAATCCTCGGCCGCGCCGTGCCGCCTCTCGCGCGCCGGGTGATCGCGCAGGCGAGCGAGGCGGCCCTGCGCGGCGCCTTCAGGCTGGCGCTGCGCACGCTCGATCTCAACGCCCCGGCGAGGCCCGCCAATCGCGCCCACAAATTCGCCGCCGCCGCCTCGGGCGCGGTCGGAGGCGCGCTGGGACTGGCCGCGCTGCCGGTCGAGCTGCCGATCTCGACCGCCATCCTTCTGCGCTCGATCGCCGAGATCGCGCGCGAGGAAGGAGAGGACCTGAGCGCCCCTGGCGCCGCTTTCGCCTGCGTCGAAGTGTTCGCGCTCGGCGGCCAGGCGGGCGGGGAGGCGGCGTTCGAAAGCGGCTATTTCGCCGTCCGCGCCGCGCTCGCCAAGTTGGTCAGCGACAGCGCGCGCTTTGCCGCCGTCGGGGGCGCCGGCGCACAATCCGCGCCGGCTATCGCAAGGCTCGTGTCGCAGATCGCGGCGCGCTTCGGCGTCGTCGTCAGCGAGAAGCTCGCCGCGCAGGCCGCGCCAATCCTGGGCGCGCTCGGCGGCGCAGCGATCAACGCCGCCTTCGCCGACCATTTCCAGACGCTTGCCCGCGGGCATTTCACCGTGCGGCGCCTGGAGCGCCGGCATGGCGCGAGCCTGGTGGCGTTCGAATACCGGCGCCTGCGGGGCGAGCGCGCGGAGAGTCACAGGTTTGCGTCGTAAGGCGGGAGGGGGCGGGTGCGCTAGCGTCATCGCGATTCGACCCAAGCGCGATTGGGTTTGGCGCGGTTGCCTCGCGGGCGAAGGCGTGATCCTATTCACGGGAAGTTCGCCGGGGCGGAAACGCTCGAGCAAGGAGGAAACACATGGCCGACGCGATCAAGGCGCTTTACACCGCGCACGGGACTTCGACCGGGGGTCGCAACGGCCATACCCGTTCGGACGACGGAATCGTGGACCTCGATCTCTCGGTGCCGAAGGAGATGGGCGGCCCGGGCAAGCCGAATACCGGCACGCCCGAGCACCTGTTCGCCTCCGGCTACGCCGCCTGCTTCGGCGGCGCGCTCGACTTCGTCGCCAAGCAGCACAAGAAGGACGCCTCGAAAGCGACGGTGAAATGCGCGGTCAGCATCGGCCCGCGCGAGAAGGGCGGCTTCGGCCTTTCAGTCGTGCTCGACGTGACCGACACGAGCTTGCCCAAGGCCGAGCTTCAGGCGCTCGCGGACGAGGCGCACGAGAAGATCTGCCCCTATAGCCACGCGACCCGCGGCAACGTCGATGTCAAGGTCGTGACGCACGGCGCCTGACCCCCTGTCCTGCGTTCGGAGGCGCCTCGTACGGGATTCGGCTGATCGGATCGCCCGGCGTTTCCGACAGCGGCGAAGGCGCCGGCTCGAGGCCAGGCCATCGGCGGGAGAATCGACAATTTCTTGACAGGCCTGGCTTGAGCATGATAGTGTTTTTCAGAATGACAGGCGAAGACTGCTCGCGTTTCTCAGGAAGACCAAACGACCGAGCTTCTGCGGCAAGACGGGAAGGACTGGGAGAATCGTAACTGCCGAACTCCTCTGGCGGCGCTGCCCCCTCCACCGCCCCTCGGGCGGTCCCCCTCCCCCGCTTCGCAGGGGAGGATGACGACATCCTCCCCCGTGAAGCGTTAGCGGAACGGGGAGGGGGACCGCGCAGAGCGTGGTGGAGGGGGTGCGCCTCGGAATTGACCGCGGCTTGAGAGTTACAGAGAATCGAAAATGGCACCGCAAGCCATTGGAATCGCTCAAAACGGACTCGGAAATGGCGGCTGGTCGGTTCGGGGGCAAACGAGAATCAATCAGGCGAATTTCGTATCAGACGCCCCGGCCGGGTCCGGCGTCGCCCTCAGTCCGGGCGGATTCGGCGACCGCCTGCTCGATGAGGCGGGCGAGCGTCTCCGGCTCCTTCGGAAAGCCGGCCCGGATCCAGAGCGCCTGGAAGACGCGAAGCGCCCGTCCGACCGGCCGCCCCGCGGCGACCCCCCGCGCGATCAGGTCCGCGCCGCCGATCGGCAGCCTGGGTTCAGGAGAGTCGGCGAGGAACCGGCCGGCGGCGGCGAAGGCCTCGTCCGAGGGCGAGGCTTGCGCCTCGGCGTGCGCCAGGGCGAGCGCGTCGCGCGCCGCCTCCCGTCCCGCGGTGAACAGGAGGGTTCGCAGGCCCTGGAACGATGGGGGCGCCTCGATCCCGTGCA
>DATNBG010000114.1:0-2177 GCA_035572075.1 Roseiarcus sp.
GTCCGGGCCGATGATCTGATAATCCGCGCCGGCGTTGAGAATCGTCCCGTTGAGCCTCGAGCCCTGAATGGTCCCGCCGGTGATCGGGACGACGCGGCGCAGGCCCAGCGGGGTCTCCCCGACCACGATCGGCGCGCCGACTTGAACCAGGAAATCGGCGATGTGGGCGAGGGTTGGGGTCATGGGATCAAGCTCCAGGTGAAAGCCGCGGCGATGCGTCGTCTGTCGCCCGGGCGTCGCCTGTCGCCGGTCGGTTTGGTCGAAACTCAAGGGCCGGGTAGAAACCGCCGGTGCGTCCAGTGATGAAATTCCGATCCGTGATCCGGCTCAACGCCATCAATCCTTATGTTATGGTGACGGCCGGGCGCGCGAGGCGCCTGAGACCGGGGTGGAAAAAGCCGATGCCGGTTCTGGTGCAGGTCAACGGCGAACCCAATCCGCCCTGGCGCATCAACATGATGCCGGTCGGCGAAGGCGGCTTTTATCTTTATCTTAACGGCGTCGTTCGCAAAGCGTCAGGGACGGAGGTCGGAGACCGCGTCGAAATCTCGCTGTCGTTCGACGAGGGCTATCGTGGCGGCCCGATGCACGAGACGCCTCCCGAGTTCGCCCATGGCCTCGCTCGCGAACCCAGGGCGCGAGCGGCATGGGACGCGCTTCCGCCCAGCCGGAAGAAAGAAATCCTTCGCTATTTCGCGATGCTGAAGTCCGATCGCGCGAAGCGGAGCAACATCGAAAAGGCGATACGGGTCCTGTCGGGATCGACAGAGCGTTTCCTCGGGCGGGACTGGAATGGGCGGTCCATCGAAGCGGAGCCGCGGCCGACATTGATCGACAAGGGCCTCCCGAGCTAGACTGAAACGTTGGCCGTTGGGACCGTCGCAATGGCGGCGAAGAGCGACGCCCGCCGGTCGTGCGGAGGACGGGAGGCTCGCCCATGATGCATGCAATCGGCCGGCGGGCGCGCGCGCAGGGTCTATTCGCGTTGACGGTGGCGATCGGCTTCGCGGCGGGCCCGCTGCTCGCTCGAGCCCAGAGCAATCCGGCCCCCGCCGCCGCGGCGCCTGCGCCAGCGGCCGCGCCTGCCCCAGCCGAGGCGCCGACAGTCGCTGAAGCGGAGCAATCGCCCACAAACAGTTCGTTTACCAAGGAGGAGCTCGAGAAGCTGCTCGCACCGATCGCGCTCTATCCCGACCCGCTGCTCGCCCAACTCCTGCCGGCGAGCGCCTACCCGGTGCAGATCGTCCAGGCGCAGCGCTGGCTCGACAAGAACAAGGCTCTCGTCGCCAAAAACGATTATTCCGGGATCGACAACCAGGACTGGGATCCGGCGGTCAAGGCGCTGGCGCGCTTTCCCGACGTCATCAAGAAGATGAGCGACGATCTCGACTGGACGACCGACCTCGGCGACGCCGAAGTGAACCAGCCCCAGGACGTCGCCGACATCATCCAGGCGCTCCGGGCCAAGGCGGAAGCGACCGGGACGCTCAAGACGACGAGCCAGCAGACGGTCGAGCGCGTGGAGGCGCTCGCGCCGCTTCCGGCCGGCGCGCCTCAGGGAGCGACGGCGCCGCAAACCGAGACAAGCTACATCACTATCCAGCCGACCGATCCGTCGACTGTTTATGTTCCGAGCTATGACCCGGTCTCGGTCTACCAGCCCTATACCGGGCTCGCGCCGCTCTTGGGATTCGGAGCAGGCATCGCGGTCGGAGCGCTGTGGAACAACAATTACTGGAACTGGGGAACGGGCGCGATCTACCCGCCAACCTGGGCCGGCTATTCGGGCTGGCGCGGCAATGTCAACAACGGCGCCATTAACGTCGGCAACAACGTTAATATCGGCAACAGCACGAAGCCCTGGCGCCCGAACAGTAGCTACCGGCCCGGTATGGGCAGCAAGCCCGGAATCGGCGCGGGCCGTCCCGGCGGGATTGGCGGTGCGGGGCGTCCGGGCGGCGTCGGCGGAGCGGGTCGGCCGGGCGGGCCGGGAGGGATTGGCGGCGCGGGCCGGCCAGGCGGGGTCGGTGGCCCAGGAGGAGTTGGCGGCGCGGGCCGGCCAGGCGGAGTTGGCGGCGCAGGCCGGCCCGGCGGCGGGCAAGCGGCCAATCGCCCTGCGACACGGCCGGCCGGCCGGCCCGGAGGCGGCGCGCGGCCCGCTACGCGTCCCGCGGCGC
>DATNBG010000115.1:0-2754 GCA_035572075.1 Roseiarcus sp.
ATGCCGGCGTAGCCGTTGGTCAGGTCGACCCAATTGATCAGAACCATGCGGATGATTTCGCCGAACGCGAGGGTCACGATCGCCAGATAGTCCCCCCTGAGCCTCAGGACCGGAAAGCCGAGGATGATCCCCCACATCGCCGCGAGCATGCCCGCCAAAGGCAGGCAGATCCAGAACGAAAGGCCGAAGGTGGTTGAAAGAAGGGCATAGGAATAGGCGCCGACCGCATAGAAGGCGACGTAGCCGAGGTCGAGGAGGCCGGCGAGGCCGACCACGATGTTCAATCCCCAGCCCAGCATCACGTAGATCAGGATCTGGACGCCGTAGTTGTTGATCCATTTCAGCGAGCCGGCGGGCCCGAGAAGGCCGAGCGCGATGAGCGGGAACAGAATGACGAGGCCGAGCGCGAAGGGAGCGAAATAGCGGCCGAAGGCCGCGCGGGCGGCCGACGGACGGGCCGCGCGCTCGCCCTCTCGCGCCGCCTGCCCGAGAGCGCCGCCCACGCCGCCCGCGGCGGCGGAGCCAAGGCGATCGAACCAGACCCGCCAGTCGCCCTGCGCCATCTGACGCAGGAACACGAATGCGAAAACGATCGCCGCGATGGCGAAGGAGAGCGGCCAACGGCCCGCGAGAACGAGTTCGTTATTGATGTTCGCTTCGGCATGATAGCTGATGATCGGGAACGAAAGGCAGAAGGCGACGAGCCCGGCCGCCGCGGCGGTGCGCAGCGCGGGAACGAATTGCGCCGCGGTTTCAGCGGGGGCCGCGATCTCCGAGGCTTGCGAGGGCGCGGTCATCGTCTCAAACCTTCTCGACTTCCGGCCGGCCGAGGAGGCCGGAAGGCAGGAAGATCAGGGTGATCGCCAAGATCATGAACGCGGCCACATCCTTGTAGTCGGTGGTGAAGTAGGACGACCAGAACACCTCGATCAGGCCGATCAGGAGGCCGCCAACGACGGCGCCGGGAAGCGAGCCGATCCCTCCCAGCACGGCGGCGGTGAAGGCCTTGACGCCCGGCACGAAACCGTCGGCGAAATTCACCACGCCGTAGTAGATGACGAACATGACCCCCGCCACCGCCGCCAGCGCCGCGCCGATGACGAAGGTGATCGAAATCGTCTTGTCGACGTCGATGCCGAGCAGAGCCGCCATCTTTTGGTCCTGCTCGCAGGCGCGCTGGGCGCGGCCGAGCGAGGTGTATTTGACGACATACCAGAAGCCCGCCAGCAGCACGGCGGTCACGACCACGATGAGAATCTGGCGAACCGACAGCGTCACGTCGTCGTGGCCGCCGGTCAGCCGAAAGATGTGGTTCGGCAGTTGCGGCGCCGGCTTGTTGCGCGGCCCCTGCACAACCTGGACGAAGTTCGACAGAAAAATCGACATGCCGATGGCGGAGATCAGGGGGGCGAGGCGGAAGGAGCCGCGCAGCGGTCTGTAGGCCAGCCGCTCGATGGTCCAGTTCCATAGCCCGGTCAGCGCCATGCCTGCGATCATCACGACGATGAAGGCGATCGGCAGCGACCCGAGATGGAGAATCTGGGTCAGGATCATGAATACGATGAGCGCGATGAACGCCGACAGCATAAACAGGTCGCCATGCGCGAAGTTGACCATCCCGAGGATGCCGTAGACCATCGTGTAGCCGATGGCGATGAGTCCGTAGATCGACCCCAGCGTGAGCCCGTTGATCAGCTGCTGCAGGAAATTATCCATTCGCCAAGCTACCCTCTTGTTTCTTCCCGTTCAGCAGGAACCGTGGCGCTTACGCGCGGCCGCCCTGTCGTTCTATGCGCTCTTGTTCCCGGAGCGGCCGGCCGATGCGGTCTCCGGATTCCAACAGCCTAACTGGCCCGGGCCGCTGCGGCAACTCGACTTCCGTAGCGATCCTGAGGTATCCGTCCGGCGGGCGAAAGCATCCGGGAGCGCTGTCAAGCGCACGTGATGTTTGAGAGGATATATCGCGGCGATTCAAGGCCGTGCTTGGAATAAACGATAACGCGGTCAGGCGTACTCCTTATTTCTAAGTTGGGAGACGCGGAGACGCCTTGATATTTCTCCCGCGTTGCGAAATGCTGGTTGTGACGTCGCCTTGCGGACCTCGAAAGCGAAGCGGATCGGTCAAGTCCGCGGAAGGAAGGAAGGAAGCGTTCATGGCCATGACGATGACGGGCGAGGCGACCTTGCCCGCCGGCCGTCCGAAGGTTTGGGCGCTGCTCAACGACCCGGAGGTGCTCAAGTCCTGCATTCCGGGTTGCGAATCGCTGGAAAGGACCGGCGACAACGGTTTCGCGGCCGTGGTCAGGACGAAGATCGGACCGGTCTCGGCGACCTTCAGGGGCAAGGTCGAACTCTCCGACATCGTGCCGCTCGGGGGCTACACCATCAAGGGCGAGGGCGAGGGCGGCGTCGCCGGCTTCGCCAAGGGCGGGGCCAAAGTGTCGCTCGCCGACGCGCCTGGCGGCACGCTGCTGAGCTACGCGGTCGAGGCGACGGTCGGGGGCAAGATCGCCCAGCTCGGCTCGCGCCTTGTCGACGGCGTCGCCAAGAACATGGCCGACAAGTTTTTCGCCAATTTCGCCGCACTCGCGGCCGCCGGGGCGGAACCCGGGGCCGCCGAAGCGGCCGCGGCCAGCTCCGCGCCTCAGCCGATCAGTCCGGCCGCCGCGCGCCCCGCGCCGGCCGCGCCGGCGCCGGACAAACCCTGGTTCAGGAGGATATGGGAATGGTTCATGTCTCTATGGCGGTAAACGG
>DATNBG010000116.1:0-10060 GCA_035572075.1 Roseiarcus sp.
CAGGCGAGGGCGCCGGCATGAACGAACGCGCCGCGCCGCCGGATGCGCCCCCGCCCCGGCATCAGCCTCGGCCTTCGCGGCCAGCTCCGCCAATGGTCACCGGGCGGGACCGGGAATTCCTGCCGGCCGCGCTCGAGATCCTCGAAACGCCGCCCCCGCCGCTGCCGATCGCGCTGATCTCGACGATCTGCGCCTTCGCGCTCGCCGCGCTGGTCTGGTCCTATTTCGGCAGGCTCGACGTCCATGCGACGGCGCCGGGCAAGATCGAGCCGGCCGGCTATTCCAAGGTGATCGAGCCGCTCGACCCCGGCCGGATCGCCGCGATCCACGTCGAGAAGGGCCAAACCGTCAAGGCGGGCGACCTTTTGCTCGAGCTCGATCCGGCGGAAGCCACGGCCGACGCGCGCAGCGCCCGGGACGCGCTGGACTCGAGCCTGGCCGAGATGGCGCGCCGCCGCTATGCGATCCAGGCGGTGCGGGCCGCCGAGGCCGACGCGCAAGGCGGTCAGGACCGGCTCGACGCGCGGACCCTGGACGAGGCGCCGGGCGCGGATTCCGCCGCGGTTGAAAACCTCGCCGGCCAGGCGGACCTGAAGGTCGCCTGGGACGCCGCCACGCCCGAGAGGTTCCGGTTGCGCCAGGAAGCGGTGCTGCGCGCCGATCTCGCCCAGCTCTCCGACGCGCTGAAGGCGCTCGACCGGCAGATGGCGGAGAAGCTCGCGACGCAGAAGCGACTCAACATGAGCATCGCTTTCCAGAACACGCTGATGGTGACCTTGAACCAGCGCGTCTCGACCAGGCAGCAGGCGATCGATCTCAATGTCGGCACCAAGATCGACCTTTATAACGCCAAGGAGCAGCTCGAGAAGTCCGAGGCGGCGCTCGCCTCCGACCAGGGCCAATTGATCGAGACCGACGCCGCGGTCCGGTCGGTGAAGAGCGAGATGGCGAAGACCATCTCCCAGTTCATCGCCGACAACGAGAACAAGCTCGCGGAGGCGGCGCGCAAGGCCGATGAGGCGCGCGAGGCGCTCGCCAAGGCGCAGGCGCGGCTGTCGCGCACCAAGCTCTATGCGCCCACCGACGGCGTCGTTCAGCAGATGGCGGTCACCACGGTCGGGCAGGTCGTCACCACCGGTCAGCAGTTGATCGTGCTCACCCCGATCGGCGGCAAGCTTCAGGTCGAGGCGCTGGTGGCCAACCTCGATATCGGCTTCGTCAAGCCCGGTCAGGACGCGGTGATCAAGGTCGACGCCTTCCCGTTCACCCGCTTCGGCGCGCTGCATGGCAAGGTGGTCAACATCGCCTCCGCGGCGATCGCCGAGCAGGACGCCAAACGCGCGCTCGCCAACGCCACGGCGACCGCCAACCCCGCGCCCGAGGCGCCCACGGCCCCCGGTCAGCCGGAAAGCTTCGTTTTTCCGGTGATCGTGTCGCTCGACCAAACCGCGATGAAAATCGACAACGCGATGATGCCGTTGAGCCCGGGCATGACCGTGACCGTTGAAATCAGGACCGATTCCCGGCGGGTCATCGACTACCTGCTTTCGCCCCTGTCCAAGATCGGATCCGAGGCGCTGAGGGAAAGGTAAGGCGATCCCCTGCTCAACCCGCCCGGGACGCTCGCTGAGCCGAATGGCTCGGGAAGGACGGAGTTTGGCCTCCCGAGACAACAGCGCTTGCGCCGGGCGCGCCTAGATAGGGGCCGAGGGGCGCGGACGCTTCCGCGTGAAACAGGAGCTTCGGCCGTGTGGAATCGTTTTCGGACTCGTCGGCGGGTCGACGCCGGACCGGAGTGGCCGCGGGGGGTACGGCGCGCGGTCGAACGGAAAGGTCGTCGACCGGGCGCAGGGAACCCCGACGCAACAGCGAATTTCGGCCGCGTCCTTGATCCGGATCAAAGCCGCTTGGTCTCATTCGTGATTTCCTGATTAAGATTGGGGAAACTTTCCGGGGCCTCAACCAATGTTGTACAAACCACTTGACGTTTTTGATACAACATGATTGGTTGCGGCTCGCGGCGCCGCCGAACGTGACGCCGCTGTTTGGCAAGTTTGTTCGAAATATTCAGCATGAGCGAAGCTTCGCTTCGCCCAACGTGGAATTGTTTCGCAATCGGTGAAGCATCGCTTCGCCTGAAGTCAATATTTCAACATGGGTGAAGCGTCGCTTCACCCTAATGGCGGTAGCGTCCCAAAATTCAAAGCTGGTTCTGGCAGGAGAAGAAACGGACGTGGCAAGCTTTGGGTGGACAGAGTTGTCTATTTAGTCTGGAATTGGGGGGTCGAGGTTTGTCTAGCAGTCTGGAATTGGCGCCGGGAGAACGCTGGTTCGTCGCGCGGGCGCTTGCTCATCAGGAGACTCGGGCGCAACTCAATCTCCGCCGGTTGGGGTTCCGGAGTTTTGTCCCGAGACTGCGGCGCACGGTTCGGCACGCACGCCAGTTGCGGGACACTCTGCATCCCCTTTTTCCTGGCTATATCTTCGTGATCATCGATCTCTCCAAACAACGCTGGCGCACCATCAACGGAACCTTCGGCGTCGCCTCCCTGATCATGGGCCCGGAGCGCCCGAAGCCGGCGCCGTCGGGCGTGGTCGAGGGGTTGGTCGCCTCATGCGAACCCGGTGGGACGGTTCTCCTCGATGACGGTCTCGAGATCGGCCAGACGGTGCGGATCGTGTCGGGACCGTTCGCCGAGACCCTTTGCCGCCTCGCGCACCTGGACGACCGCGGGCGCGTTCGCGTGCTGCTCGAAATCATGGGCATGGAAGTGGCTGCCCAACTCGACCGATCCTCAATCGCGCCGGCGGCTTGATTTGGCCGGTTCGCGCGCGACGCGATCTCGCCAATCGAGGCGCCGAGGTTTCATGAGTTCAATCCTGGACTTGGGCGGACTGGCGCAGAAGGCGGATCGAGAAGCCGGATGGCGTCGCGAGCTTCGATTGGGGCGGCGATCGGCTTGAATGAGCCGCTGAAATGAGGCGCTGACTTGACGGGTTTGATACAGAACAAGGATTCCACAGTTCAGATGGAGGACTTTGAAGGTATGGGCGGCGGGCGGGCGCCGTCGATGGACCTGCTCGGCACGCTCAAAGGCCTGCTGAGCCGCTGGAAGCTCGTGGCCGTCATAACGCTCGCGGCGCTGATTGCAACCTATTGCGTGGTAAAGCTGGTCGTGCCGTCCCAATATAAGTCGACGGTCGAGATCCTCGTCTTCGATCCGCAACAGCAAATCGACGCCACGGTCCAGAAGCCCATCTCCCCATTCGTCGACGCCGTCGGCAATGACGCGATCAACACCGAAATCAACATCCTCAAGTCGAAATCGGTCGCGCTGCGCGTCGCCAGCGAGCTTGGCCTCGACTCGGACCCGGAGTTCCAACCCCACGAATTTCATATCGGCGCCGTGGCGAGCTGGCTCGGAACCGCCGCGGAACGGCTTGGACTGGCGAATCTGGCGGAGCGGCTCGGACTCGCCGATCTGACGGAGCGGCTCGGCATCGCGAATCTGGCCGACCGGCTTGGTCTTACGCGCCTCGGCCAGGCCGATGACAATCCCGAGCAACCCGTGAGCGCCGCGCAGCAAAAGGCCGAAAGGTTGGACGAGGCCGCCGACGAGCTGATCAAGAGACTGGATATCTGGCAGGATTCCTACATCATATACGCTTCTGCGCGGGCCCGGGATCCGTATAAGGCGCAGCGCCTGGCGTCCACCATTGCCGACGATTATCTGGCCACTCAGCAGGAGGCGCGGCAGAAAGCGCTCGGCCATGTGGCTGTCTGGCTCAAGGGGCGCGTCGACAATCTTCAGTCTCGTATCGCGGAAACCGAGGCTTCCATCGACAAATTGAAGGCTCAGAGTGGTTTCCGCGACGTCGAAGTCGACAAAGTCAAGCAGCAGCAGATCGGCGACCTCAACACCCAGCTCATGACCGCCCGCGCGGAGGTCAGCGACAAGAGCGCCCAACTCGAGCAGGCCCGCCACGTGATCGCCGCCAATGGGGATATCGACAGCATTCCCGAACTGACCCGATCGCCGGCGCTCACGGATCTGCGCAAGAAGAAAATGGAACTGAACTGGAGCCTCGCCGACCTGCAAAAGAAGTTCGGCGAACATAACCCGCAGGTCGTCTCGGCCCGCGCGGCGCTGGCCTCGGTGGACAAACAGATCAACGCCGAGGCGCAGAACATCGTCGGCGGGATGCAGAACGCCTACGATATCGCGGTACGGCGGGAAAAATCGCTGGAGACGAACCTCCAAAGCCTCACCGCAAACCTCAATTCGGACACCTATATCAAGTTTCAGCAGCTTCGGCACGCGGCCGACTCGGACCGGAAGGATTACCAGAGCTATCTGGCTCAGTACAACAACATCGTCGAACAGCGCGAGATGCAGTCCGTCAGCGCGCGGATCATTTCGCCGGCCACGTTTCCCAGAAGGCCCAATTCAAACCGGCTGAAGTATTACGCCCTGGGGGGGATGGCCGGTTTCGGCGGCGCCTTGCTGCTCGCTTTCCTGCTCGAATATTTCAAGCCTGGCCTCAGGACCAGCGCGGAAGTCGAGCAATCCTTTGGGTTCCCGGTTGTCGGCTTTGTTCCGCTCATGCAGCGCCAAAAAGCTCGCGGCGCCCGCTACCGGCAGACATTGGGCCGCATGGTCAACGAGCCTTTCTCGCATTTGAGCGAGGCGGTTCATGGAATGCGGATCGGCCTCGAATTGTCGAACGCGCGTCCCAAGGTCATTTTGATTACTTCGGCGCTGCCCGGCGAAGGCAAATCGACAACCGCCATGCTGTTGGCCGCGTCCAGCGCGAGCTCGGGCAAGAGGACGGTGTTGCTCGATTGCGATTTGCGCCTGCGCTCGACCTCGGAAGCGCTCCAGAGCAAGCACCGGCCGGGCCTGTCCGACGTTCTCCGCGGCAAGGCTGCGGTCGAGGACGTCCTCCTCGAGGACCCGGCGACCAAGATCAGCGTGATCCCGGCCGGATCCAAGACGCTCAACACCGCCGACTTTCTGATGTCCCAGGAGATGGCGGACCTCATCGCGACGCTGCGGGACAGTTTCGACTATATCGTGATGGACGGTCCCCCATTGCTGCCGGTCGTGGACGCGCTGGCGCTGGCGACCGTCGCCGACAAGATCCTGCTGGTCGTCGAGTGGAGCCGCACGCCCCGGGCCAGCATCTCCGAGGCTTTCAGGGTTTTGGGGCAGGAAGCGAGCCGCGTCGCCGGCGTCGTCCTCAACAAGGTCGATTTCGACGCGCTGCCGGGGTACGGCGGGTATTCGTACCGCAAGTATTTCAACCACGCATGACGCCCGGCTTGGGCCGGTTCGGTCCCGCGAAGCCCGCCGCCTGTCAATTCCGCCAAGGCGGCGGCCCCATCCAGTGAGCTTATCGGCGTGAACCCATCGCGACGCTACCTCCTCGTCTCGCCTTGCCGCGACGAGGCTCAGCACCTTCGCCGCACGCTCGACAGCGTGGCGGCGCAGTCGGTCCAGCCGGCCCTCTGGGTCGTCGTCGACGACGGCTCGACCGACGAAACTCCGGCCATCCTCGAGGACTACGCGCGGCGGCTGCCATACCTTCGGGTCGTGCGCGGCGCGGATCGCGGCCGCCGGGAGGTGGGGCCTGGCGTCGTCGCGGCTTTCTATGCGGGTCTCGACACAGTGCGCCTGGAGGACTTCGACTATCTCTGCAAGCTGGACATGGATCTCGACCTGCCGGTCCGCTACTTCGAACTCTTGATGGAGCGGATGGAGAGCGATCCGCGCATCGGGACCACGTCCGGCAAGCCGTGGTTCGTCCACCCCCGGAGCGGCGCGCTCGAGCCCGAAGTCTGCGGCGACGAAATGTCGGTCGGCATGACCAAGTTCTATCGGGTCGCCTGTTTCAAGGAGATCGGCGGCTTCGTGCGCCAGGTGATGTGGGACGGCATCGACTGCCACCGGGCGCGGATGCTCGGCTGGATCGCCGAGAGCGTCGACGACGAATCTCTCCGGTTCATCCATCTGCGCCCGCAAGGCGCGAGCCAGAAGGGCATCTTGACCGGGCGGCTTCGCGCCGGGTTCGGCCAATATTTCATGGGCGCTTCGCCCCTCTACTACCTTGCGGCGGCGATCCATCGCCTGCCGGCCCACCCGGCCGTGATCGGCAGCGCGGCCATGGTGTGGGGTTACTTCAGAAGCTGGCTCAAGGGTCTGCCCCGCTACGACGACCCTGAGTTCAGACGCTTTCTCAGGTCCTACCAGCACGCATGCCTCAGGATGGGCAAGAGGGCCGCGACAGCCAGAGTCAACGCCGAGCGGGCCCCCGTTTGGCGAGCAAGCCCGCTTCGCCAGGACGCCGACGCCCGCGACGGCCGCGCACCGGACTCGGCGCGATCGCGCCCCCTTGAGCGCCGGCCCCAATTCGGCTGAGGCCGCCGCGTTTCTCTCTTCCTCGCCCGCGGGCTTCGGCGCCGCCGAGCGGGGCTTCTCATTCTCAGGACAAGACCGACAACCGGCCGCGCCGATCCCGACGATCCGCGCGACTGAACAGGGGAACCAAGTGGAGCGACAACAGAGCATCGAGGTCATGACCGGCGTCAAACTTTATGGCGCGCGCACCGGGCTCGCGCCGCGCGAATTCCGTCCGGGCTTCGAGCCTTCGCCGCCGCGCCTCGGGCCTCATCTTGGCAGGCCGGCCGCGCAAGGGTCGGGAGTCGCGGGCGCGTCAGGCGAAACGGCCGAACTCATGGGCCTTTCCTTCGACGCGGTGACCATGGAGGCCGCGGTCGCCCGGTGCCTCGAGTTTTGCCGCGGGCCCCGCGCCTCGCATGTGGTTTTTACGGCCAACGCCTCGCACCTGTGCATGATGCGCGACAATCCGGAGCTGGCCTCGGCCTGCCGCGCGGGCGATCTGACCGTGGCCGACGGCATGTCGGTGGTCTGGGCGCTGCGGGCGTCGGGGCAGCCGGCGCCGGAACGGGTCGCCGGCATCGATCTCATGGACCGCCTGATGACGGCGGCCGCGAAGGAGGGCTTGAGCGTCTATTTCCTCGGCGCCAGGCGCCACGTGGTCGAGACGCTGGTGGGACAGTGCCGCGTCCGGTATCCCGGCCTTAAGATCGCCGGCTTTCGCGACGGCTATTTCGGGCCCAGAGACCATGAGGCGATCGTCGAGGACATTCGGGCGAGCGGCGCCCACATCCTGTTCGTCGGCATGCCGAGTCCGTTCAAGGAGACCTGGTGCGAGCGTCACCGGGAGCGCCTGAACGTTCCCGTCATCATGGGGGTAGGGGGCAGCTTCGACGTACTGGCCGGCTATATCAGGCGCGCTCCGCGCTGGGTCCAGTCGGCGGGGCTGGAATGGTCGTGGCGGCTGCTCATGGAGCCCCGGAAGCTGTGGAGGCGCTATCTCACCACCAACAGCGAGTTCGTCTGGCTCGCCGCCCGTGAGATCGCCGCCCGCCGCCTGCGGCGCGAGCCGGCTCGCTGAGGGCCGCTCGAGCGCGGCTCGCGAAGCTTCGCGAAATCAGAGGAATCGAGAGCCTGCCGCTCCCCGGTCGAGGAGCCGGCAGGTTTGGTCATGCGAACGAGAAGAGAGCCCTGAGCAAAATGCGCAACATCACGGTGTTCATGGGCACCCGCCCGGAAGCGGTCAAACTCGCTCCGGTGGTGGCCGCGCTGCGCGGCGCCAAGGACTTCCGCTGCACGGTCGTCGCCACCGGACAGCACAAGGAGATGTTCCGCCAGGCCGCCGAGACCTTCGGCTTCGAAGTCGACGCCGACCTCGACGTCATGCGGCCCAATCAGAGCCTGGCCCAGTTGACCGCGAGGCTGATGGACGGAATCGACGGCTGGCTCGGATCGGCCGAGCCGGACATGGCGCTGGTCCAGGGCGACACCACCACCGTGCTGACAGCGTCGCTGGCCTGCTTCTACCGGCGCATTCCGATTGGCCACGTCGAGGCGGGGTTGCGAACCGGCAGCATCTGGTCGCCGTTCCCCGAGGAGGCGAACCGCCGGCTGGCCGCTCCGCTGATGGCGCTGCACTTCGCGCCCACCGAGGCGGCCCGGGCGGCTCTCCTGCGCGAGGCGGTCCCGGACGAGAGTATCGCGGTGACCGGCAACACCGTGATCGACGCCCTGCGCATGGAGGTCGACGCCCAGGCCCGCGACGCGGGCTTGCGCGCCCGCATCAACGAGGAGCTCAGCCTTCATGTGGGGGGCGACTGGGCCGAGGCGCCGATGGTGCTCGTCACCGGGCACCGCCGCGAGAACTTCGGCGAGGGCATCGAGCAGATCTGCCAGGCGATCGGCCTGCTGGCGGATCGCTTTCCCGGCCATCGTTTCGTCTATCCGGTCCACCTTAATCCCAACGTGCTTAGGCACGTCAACCGGCTCCTGGGCGACTTGCCGAACGTCCGGCTGATCGCGCCTCAGAGCTATCGCAACTTTGTCGCGCTGATGGCGCGTTGCCGGCTGGTCTTGACCGACTCGGGCGGGGTCCAGGAAGAGGCGCCTTCGCTCGGCAAGCCGGTGCTGGTCATGCGCGACACGACCGAGCGCCCCGAGGGGGTAGCCGCCGGCACGGCGATCCTGACCGGCCCGAACGCCGGGGCCATCGTTCATCACGCCGCGCGACTGCTGACCGACGCCGCCGCCTATCGCTCGATGGCCGCCGCCCGCAACCCTTACGGGGACGGTCACGCCGCCGCGCGGATCGTGGAGCGGATCCGCCGCTATTTCGAAGCCCCGCACTGGGGCCCGTCCTTAGCCCGCGGCGAGGCGGAACGCCCGGCGCGGGAGGCAAGGCCGTTGAGCTTCGCTTCGTAGAGCTCTTGGCCTTGGGCGCGGAATCGCGGCAAGGGCCGCGTTGCGGCGAGCGCGTCCCGGCCTTAGGTTCCTTTTAATCCCGCGCCCTCATGATTTCAGTGGGTTGCGACCCTGTTTAGGTTCGCGCCTCGAAAATAGAACATACATAATATGTATAATCCTATTCGAAGCCGCGCCGTACGATCAAACGGCAGGCCGGCGTCACGATCGGCGCAGTCGCATTAGGCGACCCCGCGCGCGAATTTCCTAAGCCGTCGAAAGCGCCAAGGTCCGGCGAATCCCGTTGGCCGAAGCCGGGCGCGTCCTTGGCGGAGGGACGCGAGGGCCGCGAACTCACAAAGGATCGCTTGCGCGGTCCACAAGCTGCTTCGCCCGGCTTTGCCGGGCGATGTTCGAACAATTCGGGCTCATGTCCCGGAGGTGGATTGACGATGGTCCGGTTTGGAATGGAGCCTCACGAGGTTGCGGGTTTGGACCGCGATGCGGGCGAGGCGGACTCGCGGCTCGACGTGTTGCTGTTGTCCGAGCGCCGGATCGCCGACCTCGCCGCCTATTGCCTCGCTTACGAACTCGAGGATGTTTTCGCTTCCGTCGCCGATGCGCAGCGAATCGACGTCGCCGACTTTCCGGCTCTCGAGTTCTCGCGGCGCGCCTACAAGCTCGCGCGTCTGGCGTTTCGGTCGCCGCGGCTCGCGCAGAAGCTCGCGCCCGCCCCGCGCGGGAGCGTGGCGCTTGAGCGGGACTTCGATCTCTTCTTCCCGGTCTTCAGCCACGTCTACCAACTCTATTCGCTGGCGGCGGTCCCCAACTGGCGCGAGCGAAGCCGCAAGGCGGCTTGCTACATCACCGAAGTCTGGCCGGACATGCTGCCGGAATATCTGCTCGAGCTGCTGTCCCGGTTCGACCATGTCTTCATCGGGCATTCTCATGCCGTGAAGGACGTGGCGCGCCTCACGGGGCGCCCATGCGCCTATCTGCCGCTCGCCGTCGACGTTCCGCGCTTCGCGCCGTCGCCCGGTCAGCCGCGGCCGATCGAGGTCTGCAACATTGGCCGGCGCTCGCCGGTCACCCATCAGGCGCTGCTGGACGAAGCGGAGCGTCGGCGGAGCTTCTACTATTACGACACCGTGGCCGCGAGCGGCGCCGACAGGAAGGACCGCACCTTCCACGTCGACAATCCGGCCGAACATCGCCGCAAGCTCGCGACCCTGCTCAAGCACAGCCGCTTTTTCATCGCCAAT